>NZ_AEEA01000043.1 GCF_000297095.1 Treponema primitia ZAS-1
TGGCGAAAATGATGAAATGCACATCACCCTGAGCGCCGAAGACGAATCCGGCATATGGAGCTGGATGATAGAAATTTACGAGCCCAATTCTACGGACCATCTTTTCTATCAGATGAGCGGTTCAGGGGAACCCCCTGCGGAGCTTACCTGGGATGGACGCAGCAATCTTAATAGCGAGATAGTACAATCCGCTTCGGACTATGCCTGTTCCTTTAGCGCCACCGATAATGCGGGCAATGTATCAACCATACAAGGGGTGATACAAGTTGATATTCTGGTCATACGCGAGGGCGATAGGCTCCGGGTACAGGTTCCATCCATTGTTTTTGGGGCCAATTCCGGCGGCTTCGACGGTCTTGCAAGCGATGTTGTGGAAAACAATATGTATATCCTCGCCCGTATTGCCGCAGTACTCAATAAATTCGAAACCTACAAGGTTCAAGTGGAAGGACACACCAACCCTGTGGGCCGGACCGAAAGGGAAAAAAAGGCTGAGCAGGCAACAGATCAGGTTTTAAGCACCCAAAGAGCCCAAACGGTGGTGAACTATCTGGTAGACCTCGGGGTAAACAAGAGCCGCTTGACCGCTTCCGGCATCGGAGGCGCCCGGACTATAGTACCCTTTGAGGACCGTGGCAACTGGTGGAAGAATCGGCGGGTTGAATTCATACTGGTTAAATAAACCGGTAAAATCGACTAAGAACAAAATTGAGGGCTTGTCCGGAAACTTCGTTGTTTTCGGACAAGCCCTTTTTTATCAGGAACAAACTACAATTTCATTCGGCCTTAGTCTTTCTCTTTTGGCAAAACTAAATTGAGAATAATACCAACAATGGCAGCGAAGGCAATTGAAGTTAATAATGGATATGCGCTTCCGGGTAGCTGAAATACGGATCCGCCGCATCCAAGAATAAAGATAACCGAAGCGATAATTAAATTGCGCGTTTTATCGAAATCAACTTTGTTTACAACCAACTGTTTCAAACCGTTCACGGCGATTGTTCCGTAAAGGAGAATACACAAACCACCCAAAACATGGGCAGGTATGGTTTGCAATACGCCGCCAAGTTTTCCGAAGATTGACAAAACGATTGCTAAGACGCCGGAAAAAATAAACACGAACACCGAATACACCTTTGTTGTTGCCATTACCCCAAGGCTTTCACCATAGGTTGTATTTGCTACGGATCCGAATAGTCCCGCCAGACCGGTAGCCAAACCATCGCCAAGAATAGTCCTATGAAGGCCCGGATTCTTAATAATATCCCTATTAATAATTTGACCGGTCACCATAGTATGGCCAATATGTTCACAGATTGTTGCAAATGATACTAATGAAAATACAAGAATAACGGTACCGTTAAACTTTGGTACAATAAAAACCGGAACATTGATAAGCGGGGCTGCGGCAATGGCGGAATAATCCACCCGGCCAAATAACGCCGACAGAAGATATCCGCCGGCCAAGCCAATAACGATACTAATACTGGAAATGAATTTGGCTTTGCAAAACATGGCGATAATGGTTATCGCCAGAGTTGCCAGGGCTAATAGCATGGCGGTAAAATCACCGCCCTCCGCAGCCCCGGACATTGAAATTGCCGTTCCGGCCAATGAAAGGCCAATTACGGCAACAACCGGACCAATAACAACAGGGGGCAGGACCTTATTGATCCAGCCGGTTCCCGCCGTCCAAACAAGCAGAGCAACGATCGTATAAAAAACCGCCGACACAATCGCTCCGCCGGCTAAATATTCCATACCATAGGTTTTCAACACCATTATTGCGCATCCAATGAATGCAAAGGAGGATCCAACAAAGTTTGGCACCTTAAATTTTGTAATGAACAAATACAGCAACGTTCCTATACCCGCCGAAAACAACGCATATAAGGGGTTGATCCCAACCAGCATCGGGACTAAAACGGTAGCGCCGAAACATGCAAGCAGATGCTGCAATCCGTAAAACAGTGATTTAGCGAAGGGAGGGCGTTCTTCAACATCATAAATTGGCTTCATAAATTCTCCTATAAAAAAGTTTACTGGTCTTAAAACACAGAGAATACTTGATTATACCACCTACCACCGTCCCCGCGTCAAGCTATTTTCCCACTTCCTTTACCTTTGCAATTTCGTCCCGTATAGCCGCAGCCTGCTCGTACTCCAGATTCTTCGCATGTTCCAGCATCTCCCCTTCCAGGGCGCGGATAAGCTGTTTCCGTTGAGCGGGGATAAGCACATTATAGGACTTCTTGAGTACCTCCACAGCGGTGGCAGCGGCGTCCTTCTCCTCCTCCGCATGGCGGGTCAAAATATCTGCGATGGCCTTCTTTACCGTGGTGGGGGTAATACCGTGGGACTCATTGTATTCCGTCTGAATTTTCCGCCGCCGGTCCGTTTCGGCAATGGCTGCCTCCATGGCGTCACTCATCCGGTCGGCGTACATGATCACCTTTCCTGCGGCGTTCCGGGCCGCCCGGCCTATTATCTGAACCAGGCTGGTGAGGGAACGAAGAAACCCTATTTTGTCCGCGTCCAGAATTGCTATGAAGGAAACCTCCGGCAGATCTATCCCCTCCCGGAGAAGATTGATCCCCACGAGCACATCAAAGATACCCTGGCGGAGCTGGGTTAGTATCTCTACCCGCTCAATGGTTTCAACTTCGCTGTGGATGTACCGGACCTTAAGACCCAGACCGCTAAGATAGTCCGTCAAATCCTCGGCCATCTTTTTAGTCAGGGTTAAGATGAGTGAACGTTCCCCCGCAGCGATTCTGGCGCGAACCTCACCGTAGATATCCTCCATCTGCCCATCGCTGGGGCGGACCTCGATAATCGGGTCCAGAAGCCCCGTGGGGCGTATCATCTGCTGGACCACCCGCTTGGATTGTTCCAGCTCGGTCTTGCTGGGGGTGGCGGAAACGTAGACCGTCTTGTCCAACCGTTCAGCGAATTCGTCGAAGCGCAGGGGCCGGTTGTCCAGGGCGCAGGGGAGCCGGAACCCGTAGTCCACCAGGCTCGTTTTGCGGCTCCGATCACCGGCATACATGGCCCCAATCTGGGGCAGGGTTACATGGCTTTCGTCAATAAACGTGAGGTGCTCTTTCGGGAAGTAATCGATCAGGGTGTCCGGCGCTTCCCCGGGTTTCCGGCCTGCCAGAGGGGCGGAGTAGTTCTCTATCCCCGGACAATAGCCCATCTCGGTAAGCATCTCAATATCGTACTCCACCCTGGTTTTTAGACGTTCGGCTTCCATAAGTTTGTTCGTATTTTTAAGGAATTCGTAGCGGTCCGCCAGTTCATCCTTGATACTGTCCAGGGCGTTGTGGATCATCTCCGCGGGCATAACGAATTGCTTGGCGGGATAGATCATCGCCCGATCTAATCCTTCAAAGACCTCCCCGGATATGGGGTTAAAGCGGCGTATCCGCTTGACCTGGTCCCAGTCCAGATCCACCCTATAGGCGTCCTCCAGGTAGGCGGGGTAGATGTCGATGGTATCCCCCCGGCGGCGGAAGTTGCCCCGCTCCAGAACCGCATCGTTCCGCTCGTACTGGAGCTCCACAAAGCGGCGGATCAGGGCGTCCACATCGATGGTATCCCCTACGGAAAAGGTGGCGGTCATCTTCCGGTAGATTTCCGGGGTAGCCAGGCCGTAGATGCAGGAGACGGTGGCCACGATGATCACATCCTCCCGTTCCATAAGGCTCCGGGTGGCGGAGAGGCGCAGCCGCTCAATCTCCTGATTAATAGAAGCATCTTTTTCTATATAGAGGTCCCGGCTGGCCACATAGGCTTCGGGCTGATAGTAATCGTAATAGGAAACATAGTATTCCACGGCGTTTTGGGGAAAGAATCCCTTAAATTCCCGGAAAAGCTGGGCTGCCAGGGTCTTGTTATGGCTGATAATCAGGGTGGGCATCTGCACCGCCTCGATGATCTTCGCCATGGTAAAGGTTTTTCCGGAGCCCGTAACCCCCTGGAGGGTCTGGAATTTATCCCCGCCCTTAATGCCCGCCGCCAGAGCCGCGATTGCCTCACCCTGGTCCCCCGCCGGGCTAAAAGGGGAAACTACCTCAAATAGACGCATAGGGGGATTATGGCCGGGGCAAAGGGGATTGGCAAGGGGGACCAACAGCCCTTTCCTTTCTCTGTAATCCTTAGATTCCTTGCCAAAACATTGCTAACCGTATATAGTGGGGTAATTCCGGCCGGTTTGGCCAGTGTATTAATCGTAAGGAGATTATCTCAATGAAAACAGTTTTAAAGACATTATTTGCAAGCGCCCTTGTATTGGCCCTGTTTGCATCCTGTAGTTCCAATCCCAAGGTTACCCGGGTGGATGCAAGCACCCAGACCGATTTAAGCGGCCTCTGGAATGACACCGATGTCCGTATCGTCTGCGATAGCCTGATCAAGACCTGTCTGGATTCGCCCCGGGTTACCGCGGAAATTGCCCGGCGGGGACGGCTCCCAACTATCCTGGTGGGAAGTTTCAAGAACGATAGCGATGAGCACATCGACACGTCCATCATTTCCAGTACCATGGAGGTTGCCATATTTAACAGCGGGAAGGCCGACTTTGTGGCCGGCGGTAATACCCGGAACGAAGTCCGGGCGGAGCGCCAGGATCAGCAGGGCAATGCCAGCGAAAACACCGCCGCGGCGCTGAGCAACGAAACCGGCGCGGACTTCCTCCTCACCGGCGCGGTAAAGACCATCATTGACCGGGCGGGGGGTACATCCACCAGGACCTATTTTGTCACCGCCGAATTGACCAACATCGAAACCAATGCCCGGATGTGGATGGATCAGAACAGCGAAATCAAGAAGGTGATCCAAACCCCGAAGTCAAAACTATAAACCATGGCTGACCGCATGAAGCTTGGCTTGTCGAGCGTTGTTTTGTGTCTCATGTTTTTTTCCTGCGCTTCGGGCAATCCATACGCAAAAATTGACAGCCACGCACAACGGAACGAATACCAGGAAGGTCTGGCGGTCATCGATAAGGATAAAAAGAAATTATACCGGGACAAGGATGCGGTCCTCTATTACCTTGACGCAGGAATGTTGAGTCACTACGCGGCGGAATACCGCCGGTCCACAGAACTGCTCCAGGCAGGGGAACGGGCCATTGAAACCGCCTATACCAAAAGCATCACCATGGAAATCGGTACCTATATCCTCAACGATACTACCCAGGAATATGCCGGGGAGGATTACGAGGATATTTTTATCAACACCTTTAATGCCCTCAATTATTACCACGAGAATGAGCTTGAGGACGCAATGGTAGAAATCCGGCGGATGAATAACAAACTGCAGTTCCTCTCTTCGAAGTACGGAATTATTGTGGACAATATGCAGAAAAAGGCCCTGGAGGAGGATGCTGCAATACCTCCCGACCCGGCGGCGGGAAAAACCACTTTTACTAATTCTGCCCTGGCCCGTTACCTGGGGATGCTTTTCTACCGGGGAAACGGAAACTACGACGACGCCAGGATTGACCGGGACCAGATAAAGATAGCCTTTGCCAACAACCCTTCGGTGTATGCCTATCCGGCGCCTGCTTCTATAGATGAGGAGCTTACGGTTCCCGCCGGCAAAGCACGGTTCAATGTGATTGGTTTTAGCGGGTCCGCCCCGGTTAAGGAAGAGGAGACGCTTCGCATCCTTATCCCCGGCCCCCGGTATATAAAGATCGCCCTGCCGGTACTGGTCAACCGGCCTTCGGTGGTGAATCGGATTACTGTTCGTTTTGACTCCGGAGAATCCTTTAATCTGGAACTTCTGGAGGATATAGGGGCCATTGCCAAGGAAACCTTCAAGGAAAGAGCCAATCTGGCCTATCTGAAATCGGTCATCCGGGGAACCCTCAAGGGGGTCACCTCCTCGGTTTTGGATGGAGTGGGGGATGAAGTGGGGGGTAACGCCGGGTTGGTCATGGGATTGTTGAGTATTGGGACCCAGGTTTTTGCGGAGGCCAGCGAAAAGGCGGATCTGCGGATATCCCGGTATTTCCCCGCCAAAGCCTATGTGGGGGGTATTACCCTAGATCCCGGGACCTATTCCTATACGGTTATCTATTATTCCGGCAGCAGGGTGGTTGATTCGTTACGGCAGGAAAATGTGGAGATCCGTGCAAGGGGACTTAATTTAGCGGAAGCGGTATGTTTGAAATAAAAATTCAACCAATTTGATAGAAATTTGATACATTGCGGGTTATTATTGTAACATAGTATAAGGAGTTTCTAATGAAAAAGAGTGTATGTGTATGTCTTACGGTGTTCGCCGTTGCTTTGCTGGTGGTGAGTTGCAAGGGCAGCCCGGATGCCCAAAAGCAGGATCCGAATTCCCCTGAATGGCTCAATGACTTCCCCCCGGAAGGTGTGATTTGGGGTATTGGAAGCGCCAAACAATCCTCGGAGCAGATGTCCATGACCACTGCGGAAGCCCGTGCCCGGACCAGCGTTGCCCGGCAGCTCAGCATCAAGGTTGACGCTATGTTCACCGACTATTTGCGGGATGCGGGAACCGTGGACAGCCAGACCGCCCTTTCTCTCCAGGAAGATGTCAGCCGCCAGGTAACTTCCATACAGCTGAACGGCGCCCAGCCTATTAAGCGGTGGAAAGCCCCGGACAGTAGCTGGTGGTACCTGGTGGAATACAAGGTCTCGGATGCCAAAACAGCCCTTACCCCGTTATTTACCAGCGAAGAATCCAAGTATGCGGAATTCAAGGCCCAGGAAGCCCTGCGGATGCTGGACACCCAGCTTTCCAAGAATGAAAAGCCGGTACCGGTATTCGAATAATGAAAAAGCCAAGAACAGGAATATTGCTCTTTTTACCCTGTTTTTTGTTATTCCTCTATGGCTGCGCCAGTACTCCCGCTGCTAACAACAGTGAGGATGAGGCCATTGCATTGGCCAACGCCTCCTTAGGAGCCATGAACGGGAGCAGCCTGGCAGGGCCCCCCGCAGGATCAACGGGGATCAACTCCAGTAAAATTAAGCCCGCCTGGGTTGATTCCCCGGAAGCGGTTTATAGCCGGAACAGTTTTATTGCCGGGGTCGGTTCCGGTAACAACCGGGATCAGGCGGAAAAAAACGCCTTTACAGCCCTGTCTTCGATTTTTCATCAGTCCCTCCAGGCGGATCAGAAGATAATCACCTCGTATCAGGAAGCGGTTCGGAACGGCGCAACCGCGGACTGGACAGAAAACACCTCGGTGGAAAACGCCATAAAAACATCCACCGCCATGGACCTGGCGGGAGCGGAAATCAGGGATGTTTGGTCCGACGGAACTACCTTCTACGCCGTGGCGGTTATGGAAATACCAAAGACCGCCCGGTTGTATACCCAGATGATCCAGGACAATCAGAAAATTATCGATGCCCTGGTCGACATTCCCGCCTCAGACCGGAACAGCATGGATAGTCTTGCCAGATTTGAGTTTGCCACAACCACTGCGGAGGCAAACAAGGTCTTTGCCAATGTACTATCGGTAATCGGCGCCCCGGTACCTTCGGGCATGAAACGTCCCGAGGATTACCGGCTGGAGGCTTCCGGCATAAGGAACACCATACCGGTATTTGTGAGCGTGGAAGGTGACCGGGACAGCAGAATCCGCAGCGCCTTTGCATCGGTACTTTCCTCTGCGGGCTTTAGAACCGGGGGCAATAATTCCCGGTACCAGCTCCAGGTACAGCTTTCCTTTTCCGAGGTTCAGCTGCCCAACCAGACGACCAACAAATTCACCCGCTATGTGGTAGACGGAAACTTCATGGATACCAGCACCGGCGATGTCCTGTTTCCCTATAACATTAACGGCCGGGAGGGCCATATAAGCCTTCCGGAAGCGGAAGTACGGGCAACCAAGGCTGCGGAGAATAAAATAAGGGAAGATTACGCCGAAGCCCTATCGGCCTATCTTTACCGGTTAATACCCAAAAAATAGTATTTTTTTTTATCGCCCCTAAAGCAATTTCCGTGCCGGATCCCTCAATAGGGTATGGCACGGAAATTTCATTTTTTTATACGGTTCCCCCTGTCGGTCCTTTTGCTGTTCTCCCCTGTCCCCGGTATTCTTCCCCTGAGCTTTGATTTGCTCTGGTCCGGGTCCTGGGCATACGATGGGAACATGATCAACCGGGGAGATATCCGCTTACGGGCCCCGAAGCCGGCCCTGACCCTGCGGACACAAGTGACGGACAAGCGGCCCAGTCCACCCGGGGATGGGTTTGAGCAGGGCAATACCGCCTTTGCGCGGGAAACTTCGTTGCAAGTTGCGGGGGGACTCTACCATGATACCACGGGGTCCCGGCTCCTTTGGGGAATCCTGGACGAGGGGGGACTTCCTGCACGGATCAAAAATGTCTGGAACCGGGGCATACCCTTTGTGGAGCAGCACCAGGGCGCCATAAGCGACCTGCTGACCGAACCGTCTTCAACCAAAGAACCGGGAAGCTATCTCTGGTTAGGGAGCCCTGAGATTGAAATCCCCTGGCTTGGTCCGGTACGGGGCTTTGGCTCGGTACTTCTGGACGCTGAAACCCAGGCCGCCTTTGACGGGGGCTTTGAGGCCCGTTTTACGAAAAAATCCGCCCTGCTGTTTGAGGGATTTTATACCCGCAGCCATCTGCCGTCAAAATCGCCCGCAGCCTGGTTCTCCGAGACCCCTCCCCTGCCGGAACGGGACTCGGATATTCTGGCGGGAACTGTTTTCTTCAATACCCCCGCCTTTGCCGCCGCCGCCGATATATCCCGATCCCAGACCTTCGCCTACGGTGATGACCTATATGGAAACCTGGCATTCCGTATCGGGGACCGGCCTTGGCGGCTTTCCCTGGCGGCGGATGCGGCAGGGAGCCGGTATGTGGGCAGGGATGGCGGCGCCACCGGGGCGGGATTCAGGGCGGCCGCACGACTTGAGCGGCGGGGGAAAAGGAGCAGCCTGTTCAGGGTAAACGGTATGGTCCGGGCGGCCGGTATTGGGGACCGGTTCTATAAGGGCTCCGCTCTTTTCTATTACCACTTTCCCACGGCTCCCACAAAATCTGTACACCTATTCTGGCCATCCCGGATCTCCTTGACCCTAAACCGGGACGCTTCGGACATGGAAAAAATAGCGGACAGTATCGATGTCCTTGCGGGGTTTCGGTTCTGGAACATACCCCTCGTTTTCCGGGGCAGCCTCGACGGCATTTACACCGATACCTATACATTCGATTCCGCCAAGATCAGCGGCGAGGCTTCCTATACTTTAGCATTCCTTCAATTTGGAACAAAATTGGGGTTTAAAATGAAAAAGAACGGGGAAACCCAGGCAGAAACAAGCGCATCGATCACCGCCCAGGGGAAATGGGGAAGGTTCAGTATAAAGGTAAACAGCGCCGATTTTCCGGAGGACTGGGACTTTGGCGTTTCATGGCGGGTGCAGCTGTAATTATTTACCGTATCTCTGCCCGAGCAGTCCGCCGTTTTTCGACAAATGCCCGGAACCGTTCCAGGGAACTGTTGATAACCAATTCCGGGGGGAAGGCCACTTGTTTTAGAAGGGCCCTGGCCTTAGTAAAGTTACCCACATCTGCCCAGTAGTGGGTGTCGCTGCCGATGCTGAGGAGGCTTCCGTATTGTTTGGAATATTCGGCCACCGCACGGCAATTTTCTTCGCATCCCGGCCTGATCCGGAACGAACTGTTGTTGATTTCCAGAGCCTTGCCGTATTTTGCCGCCGCTTTCACCACTTCCTCAATATCAATGGGAAACATAGGGTTCCCGGGATGGGAGATTCCGTCCACCAGGGGATTAGCCAGAGCGGCAATCATGGTCTTGGTATTTGCTTCCCTGCCCTGGGAACCAAAACATATCTCATGGAAACCGGTCATGACAAAGTCAAGGCGTTTGCAGTACTTCGCAGCAAGGTCAATGCCGCCCTCAGCATCCATGATATTGGTTTCCACCCCGGTAAAGAAAAAAACTCCAAAAAGCTTCTTGGGGATGATCCGCAGATTAGCAAAATGATATGGCACCGGTCCCCCGGGCATGGCGGGGCCATGATCGGTTAAAACAAAACCCTTAAGCCGCCGTTTCCGCGCGCCCCGGGCAAGATCGTCAATGGTGGAATAAGCATGACCTGAAGTAACCGAATGGGTATGGGTATCGATACATATATTCATAGATGGGTTCAGTATAGTATTCTTTCTACAAGTGTTACAATAAGGATGGGAGCATGGCGGGAAATAGCAGCGGCACAATTTTTACGGTAACGAGTTTCGGAGAATCCCACGGCCCGGGTCTGGGCTGTATTGTGGATGGTTGTCCGGCAGGGCTCCCCCTTAATATTGAGGATATCAGCCGGGAACTCGGCCGGCGCCGTCCTGGCGGAGGAGGCCCCTCCACTACCCGCTCCGAAACGGATGTCCCGGAAATCCTCTCCGGAGTTTTTGAAGGGAAAACCCTGGGAACCCCTATCGCCATACTGGTACGGAACACCAACCAGCGTTCAGGAGATTACGACAAGCTCAAAGACCTATACCGGCCCGGACATGCCGACTGGACCTGGGAGGCCAAATACGGCTTCCGGGATCACCGGGGCGGTGGCCGAAGTTCCGCCCGGGAAACCCTGGGTCGTGTTGCAGCCGGCGCCATTGCCAAGGCCTTTCTTAGCGCACAGGGCGTTACCATTCAGGGCTGGACTTCCTCCGCCGCAGGAATCGACGCCCCTCTATTCGGGGAACCAAATTTTGATTTTGACGAAGTTGAAAAAAACCCCCTGCGCTTCCCCAACCGGGAACTAGCGGAACTGGTTCTCCAAAAAACCGAACGCCTCCGGAACGAAGGCGACAGCGCCGGAGGCACCGTCTCTTGCCGGGTTACAGGCCTTAAGCCGGGCTTAGGGGAACCGGTCTTCGGAAAACTGGATGCCCGCCTTGCCGCCGCCATGCTATCCCTAGGCGCCGCCAAGGGCATAGAGTTCGGCTCCGGCTTCAGCGCCGCCTATGCGCAGGGCTCTACGAACAATGACCGCCCCATACCAGGCCGCCGTACCCCTACACTGCCGCCGGGCGTACCGGACCTGGAATACGCAACCAACAATGCCGGAGGCGTACTAGGCGGCATATCCACAGGCATGCCCCTGGAATTCACCGTGGCCTTCAAACCGGTCCCATCAATTTTGAAAAAGCAGGAAACCGTGGACCGTCAGGGAAATATCCGGGAACTGATCATAGAGGGCCGCCACGATATATGCGTCTGCCCCCGGGCGGTACCGGTGGTAGAGGCAATGACAGCGTTAGTGCTGGCGGATCTTATACTGCTTAGCAGGATGGATAGGGTTTAATTACACCGATAGTAGGCAGTTGATATTCATGATGAGGCTACCCTGTGTACTTCCCGCAGTACTTTACCGTCCGATCCGCAAGCACAAACAGACGGGGAGTGGCATCAAGGACCAATGCAAATAGTTTTGAAAGATCTTCAGTTTCGTATTCATGGGCTATTTCGTTACGCAGATCCTTAAGCTCACGCAGCTGCGAAACTGAATCTATAATTCCGCGCTTTTCAGCGTGGTTGGCGGCATCAATAACGCTGCCGCTGTCAACTAATTCTACCGCATCAATGCTGCGCAGTATTTTATTAATCAATAAATCCGTTGTACGGGCATAACGGGAACTAAGATTTTCAAATTGATCGAACTCATCTTCCGTGTATGTTGTTTTAATTCCGATTTTATCACAGCTCGTAAAAGAACGTCTCAGCCAGTTCAAACTGGCGGCAAGATTTTCGAGATTGGCCATAAGGGTCCGGATGGCAGCGTCACTCATATAAGAGCGGCTCCCGTTTCTACAGCCAGACAGAAAAAAGGTTCCGAGCCATCCGCAGAAACCACTATATCTATTTTCTGTTCTCCCAAAATATCGGTGATGCTTCGCCGGATTTTTATCCGCTCAGGGACTCCGATTTTCGGGGAAAGGATCGCGATATCAATATCGCCTCCCTTTTTGGTGTCATCGGTACGGGAACCAAAAAGCCAAACCCGGGCATCGGCATCTGCGGTTTGTACCGCTTCAGTTAGGACCTTTTTTTCAGCGTCACTTATCCTCATTAATACAATTATGAGCCTTATTCACCCCACTGGCAAGCCGTTTACCGCTGTCCACGGTCACCCTACCAGGGCATCGGCGTTAAACTTAACCCAAATATCATACAGCTTCTGTTTCGGCTCTGGCCGGACATGACATCATTGTAAAATTGTTTGTATTTACGCCAATAGTTTGCATAATCCGGAAGCCCTCGTTGGTGATGGGTAGAATAGAGGATTATCGAGTAATTCTAAATGGCCGGGTGTCCTTAATTGACGTATACCCAAAACCGCTCTATAGTTATAAAAGCCATGAGTGTACTTACCAAGCAAAAAATAGCGAGCTACTATGACCGGTACAAAGGTATAGATGTAACCTTTACAAAAGAAATCATCCAGGTTACCGGTCTGATTACCCAGCAGGTATTGATCAAATGCGTGGGAGATTTCTGGCCCTGCGTGGTATATTCGTCCTCCTTTGAGGGGGCGAAGGTGGTGGCTAACATCAAATCGGGCATTATCGATAAGTTACAACAGGCAAATAACTCCATAAGCCTCCGGTTAAGCTTCCGGAGTCCCGAAAACGGCCAGCCATTAACCTTCTTTGTGTCTGCCCGGGTAGCGGGCTATAACGCCTATGGGGGTTCCACGGATACAGCGCTGTTTAACCTCCAGTTTACCCAGCGGCCGCCGGACGATTTAATCGAAATTATGGGGCGGGTTCTGGATGCTAATATCAATTCCTCAAAACGGAAGGATGAACGGGTTCTTTTAACCGCCGATTCTCTGCGAAAACTGAAAATCCTCTCCAAAGACACCGCAGCTTTTATTGAGGGAGTGCCCAGGCGCTGTATACTTCGGGATATTTCCTTTTCCGGGGCCAAAATCATCATGATGGGGGTGGCTAAGTTCCTGGTGGACCGGGATACCGCCCTTAGGCTGGATTTTGATGACCCGCGGGAGAGTTTCCTTGTCCGGGGAAAGTTTGTCCGGGCGGAAACGGTGGAGGGCCGGAAGGAGCTGATAGCCCTGGCGATAATCTTCGACGAAGCGTCGATTCCCATGGGTTATAAGGTGCGGCTGAACGACTTCCTCAGTATAGTGCGGGCGGATAACCGGCCGGATAATACCCAGGGCGAACAGGCAGCCATGCCGATTTCACCGGTGACTGCTAAATAAGATGGCAGAAGCAAGAAATAATATCGTATTTTTATCGGTCCCCGAATCCCTTAGGGGCCAATTTGAGTCCATGTCCCATGGACATCACCACCATGATCACGAACATGAAGAGGATGAAGCGGAAGAGGATTCCGGGTCCGGCTTTTCTATCGACCCGGCCATACCTATCCCGGTAGAATTACCGCCTGGAGAAAGCAGCCTGGATTTGGAGCAGCTCTCCTGGGAGATGATCCTCTCCGGGATGATCCGTGTGATTTCCGACTTTGCCGGGAATCACACGAACGATTCAGAAATCAGCGCCGAGGATGCGGACTACTACCGCCATTTTGTTCTGGCGGTAAAGCCGGATATCCTGGAAGAATTTACCGAGGCGGCGATCCTCAAGGCCCGGAATGGTGATTATGACCTGGCTCTGGAGATTACCAGCGCCCTGAAGGGGCTTTTCCCCACTTCACCGGTGGTGCTGCTCAATACGGCGCTCATCCTGGAAAACCGGGCAAGCGCTTTGGAACGATCCGGCCGGGAAGAAGAGGCGGAGGCGGAATACGAACCGGCCCATCAGGCCTATAAGGATATCCTTGCCCTAAAACCGCCCTTCCCAGACGGACTTTTTAACGCGGGTTTTTTCTATATGAAACGCCAGAATTTCCTTAAAGCCCGGGACTGCTTATCAGCCTATCTCTCCCTGGAAGAAGGCCCGGAACCAGCGCAACTTCCCAGGGATAAGCGGGACAGAGCCCGGGAGATAGTCCGGGAAATTGAAAGCCGGAGTCTGGATGACGAACTATTCCGGGCAGCCTACGATAATATTCGCCTGGGGGAGGAACAGAAGGGTCTGGAGAAGATCCGGGTCTTCCTGGAGCAGCATCCCCGGGTTTGGAACGGCTGGTTCATCCTGGGATGGGGGCTCCGCCGCCTTTCCCGCTGGGACGATGCCGCCGGGGCTTTTACCGAAGCGATTGAACTGGGCGGGGACAACAGCGATACCCGGAACGAGTTGGCCATCTGCCTTATGGAACAGGGTAAGTTCAAAGAAGCGCGGAAACAGCTGGAAACCGCCCTCCGGGAAGAACCGGAAAACGTCAAAATCATCTCAAACCTCGGGGTACTGGCCCTGCGGAACGGGGACGATGACGAAGCCGCCGCTTTCTTCCGTACGGTGCTGGAACTGGAACCGGAAGACCCGGTTGCTAAAAGCTATTTACAGGGCGAAGTATAAATTCTATCCGCGTTATTTGACGAAATCCGCAAAACGGGAAGAGCGGGAAGAACTGGTATCCTGAACCCGGTACCGCGGAAGTGCGTTCCGGACATTGTTGATACGCTGGGCCGGCGAAGGATGGGTACCGTTGTAACCGTCGACGCCTCCGGCTCTTTGCAGAAGCGTTAGAACTTCAACAAGGCTCGCGGGGGAATAGCCCGCCAAGGCCAGCAGGGTTAGTGCGTAGCTATCCGCTTCAAATTCCTTATCCCGGGAATAGCCGTTTACAACCAGCGTGGTAACCAGTTCCCTGACATAATTACTAAAAAGGACTTCCCGCTCGCGCAGACCGGCTTCCCGGGCGGCAATATCGCCGGCCCTTTGGGCTATATCGGAAAGCGCCTGGGTCAGCCGCATATTTTTAATGATCTCATCACTATGTTTAAGCTGGATGTGGGCAATTTCATGGGCCAGAACCGCCGCCAGGGCATCTTCGGAGCTGACCGCTTCCAGCAAACCCCGGCATACAAAGATGTGCCCCCCGGTCGTGGCAAAGGCGTTCAAATCCGGGGAATCGAGAATACTCACATGATACCCGCCGTAAATTTCCGGCGTGGGAGAATTGATCGTTATGGCGGTACAGATTTGGTTTAGATAGTGGGTTAGCGCGGGCTTCTCGGTGTAGGGCCCATACCGGGAAAGGATGTTCGCCGCCACCGCCCGGCCAAGGAAATAGGCGTCCTGGAAAGACATATCCTCATCAGGCTGGGCAAGGGCGCCCTCCATCTGGGACAAAGCCCCGGAAACATCCGCCCCAAGACCCGGGGAACCGGATCCTGTGCCCCGGCTTTGCGCCATCAGGGGGAAAGATATTGCGAAGCCTAGGATTATTGAAAACACAAGGGATTTCATAGGATATTCTATTAATTATCATACCCTATACTTCACCCAGCGAAAAGTCCCCGATTATCTTGAACCGCTTCCCGTCCCGGACTACATCGAGTTTGCGATCCGGAAAATAGTCAGGAAGTTTTTTTTGTATCAGTATAGCGGCCTCTTCCATGAGAAATTCAAACTGTTCCGGCGTTACCCTATCCAGGGTCGCGGCTTTGAGGGAGATGACGTAGCCCCTCCCCTTTTCGGAACCCATGCCGGGGGTAAAATCCGGGCCGACATTGTAAAGGCCGTCCATTTCCGGGTTGGCGGTTTGCCCCCGCTGGGGCCGGTTTGGGTGCAGGGAAAAACTTTCACCCCACTCGTCCTCCAGAAACTCGTCCACGTCCAGGAACAGGGCTTCCAAGGTCTTGGTAAAAGCCGCCAGCTTCGGGTGGATATACATAGCTTAATTCGGCAAAGCCAGGGCCAGTACCTCGTCAAACCGTTCCACCGGGTGGAAGGTGATGCCCTTCTTTACGTGGTCGGGTATCTCGTCCAGATCCCGGAGGTTCTGCTTGGGGATAATGATATGCCGGGCCTTATTGCGCTGGGCGGCGATAGTCTTTTCCTTAAGCCCCCCGATGGGTAATACCTGGCCGGTCAGGCTTAGCTCCCCGGTCATCACCAGCCGGTCGGTGATGGTCTGGTTCCGTATCAGAGAAAGCAAGGCGGTTGCCATGGTTATCCCCGCGGAAGGACCATCCTTTGGGGTGGCCCCTTCGGGAATATGGAGGTGGATGTGGTTCTTCTCGAACCACTCGTTGGAAATCCCGTAGCGTTCGGCGCCCATTTTACGGGCCAGGTTCATAGCAATGGTGGCGGACTCCTTCATGGTGTCCCCCATCTTACCGGTGAGGGTAAGCCCCTCCTTGCCGGGCACAGAAATGGCCTCTATCACCAGGGTATCTCCGCCCATGCTGGTCCAGGCAAGCCCCACGGACATACCCGGCCGGTCGGCCTTTTTTGTGACTTCCTCGGGGAAAATAGGCTTGCCAAGATGCACTTCGATACGCTTTTTATCAAGGGTAAATTTAACGGGCGCCGGGTTTTTATCCGCCCCTTCGCTCCCCCCCTCTTCACGTTTTTCGACAATCTCCTTTGCCAGTTTCCGGTGTATCTTATCCAGGTTTTTCTCGAAGTTCCGCACCCCCGCCTCCCGGGCATAGCCATTGGCGATGTAGAGCAGGGATTCCCGGTTGTAGGAAACCTGGCTTTTCTTAAGGCCGTTCTTTGTAAGGCTCTTGGGTACCAGGTACCGTTTGGCAATCTCCAGTTTTTCCGTATCAATGTACCCCGGCAGCTGGATGATCTCCATGCGGTCCACCAGGGGCGGCGGAATAGTATCCAGGGTATTGGCGGTAACGATAAAAAATATCCGGGAAATATCAAAGGGAAGATCCAGATAATGATCCCGGAAGCTGTTGTTCTGCTCCGGATCCAGCACTTCCAAAAGCGCGCTGGCGGGGTCCCCCTGATAGCTGGCCCCCATCTTGTCGATCTCGTCGATCATGAACACCGGATCCTTGGTCTTGACGATCTTGAGCCCCTGGATGATCTTCCCCGGCATGGCGCCTATATACGTACGGCGATGACCCTTGATTTCCGCCTCGTCCCGCATACCCCCAACGGAGAAGCGGAAGAACTGCTTCCCCAGCGACCGGGCTATGGACCTGCCCACCGAGGTTTTCCCCACCCCCGGCGGCCCCACCAGACATACAATCGAACCCGCAGGACCGCCCTTTCCCGAGCTGGCTCCGCGGAGTTTGCGAACCGCCAGGTATTCCACGATGCGGCTTTTTACATCCTTAAGGCCGTAGTGGTCCTCCTCCAGGATATCCCTGGCCTTGCTTAGCTCCAGATGTTCCTGTTCGGGATCCTTCCAGGGCAGGTTTACGATCACGTCCAAATAGTTACGGGTTACGATAAATTCGCTGGAATTGGGGTCCATAAGACTGAATTTCTCCAGTTCCTGGTCTACGGTCTCTTTAATTTCGCCTTCAAACTTAAATTCGTCGGCCTTATCTTTAAAACGCTGGTATTCGGAGCTCTTGGCATCGGTGGTCATCCCCAATTCGGTCTTAATTGCCTTAAGTTCCTCCTTAAGGAAGTATTCCCGCTGGGATTTTTCGATTTTTTCGTTGATTTCCTTCTGAATTTTCTTCTGAATCCGCAGCAGTTCCTGCTCTTTTTTGATAAAAACCAGAACCTGCTCCATCCGCTTGCGGACATTGAGGATCTCCAGTATCTTTTGCTGCTCCGTTTTATCGATATTGAGGATACTGGCAATAAAATCGGCGATCTTACCGGGATGATCGATGTTGATCATATTAAGCCGCATCTCTTCGGAAAAGAGGGGGTTGTTCTCGGAGATTTGCTTCATCTCGCTGATCAAAGCCCGGGTTAGGGCCTTAACTTCGTTGGTTTCGTCCTCTTCATCTTCCATATAAGTCACTGCGGCAACGATGGGGTTTGCCTCGTTCAGGGTTTTTCTGACCTTGAAACGTTTCAGGGTGGAGATGAAGATATTCACCCCTCCATCGGGGAGATTGATCTTCTTAACGATCTTGGCGGCGGTCCCTACCTTGTAGAGATCCTTTATGGTAGGGGTATCGGTCTCGTTCATCAGCATCACCAGGCCGATGAGCCCGTCCCCGGCTACCGCGTCGTCAATTACCTTCACGTCCGCAGGGTTGCCGATCATGATGGGGGTAAAGATCCCCGGAAAAATAGGACGCCCCATAAGCGCCACCAGGGAAAGTTTATTAGGAAGCAGTTGATCTATGGGTACCACACTTTGTTCAGACATATACCAAATATCGTAAAAAAAGCCGATAAAAGCAAGAAAATGAAGAGCCTTGAAGGGGAGTATTGAAGGAAAAACGAAAGACCCGGGGGCCTTTTAGCTCAGGTACGGGCCGAGGCGTTTGCCGCCGCAGCGGCCTGGGCGGACTTTTTCCTCATGTTCTGGATATATTCGCCGAGCTTCTTGTCGGATACGGCTATGTGGGTCAGAACCCAGTCCCGCAGGTACATGGCAAATTTATTGGGAAGAAATTTCTTCCCGGAGTTGAATTCCGCAACCGTAAGGAGGACTTCCTTAACGAAGGATTCATGCTGTTTTTTATGGCTGGCATACTCCGGGTAATTGATTCGCTTCTGAATAGCCTCTTCGGTAGCAAAATGGAGCTGCACATACTGAACCGTTTCACGGATGGTTTTGAGGAACCGGGCGTTGGCAACATCACCCCCCTTAAGGCAGCTCAAAAAAAGCTCATTGGTCAGCCGTATAAGTCCCTGGTGCTGTTCATCAACTAACTTGATACCAATAGAAAGGGAAGGGCTCCATTTGACGATTTCTCTGCTTTCCATAAAACAAAATCTCCTTGTCGCGAAAAAACATCCACCTTTAGTTTAACCTTTTTTTTTCTGAATAAGCAAGTATTTTAGTTATTATCGGCAGTTTTTCCCCCTTTCCGGGATTTTACTTTTAGTATTAAATAAGACCATGGATAATACCGGATCAGCATGGTCCCAGGTGGACCTTATCAGGGAAGCATTTCATTATCAGAGCCGCTTTGAAAGTTCCACCATGGTTTTCAAGATCGACTATCCGGTTACCGAAGACCCGGGCTTCCCCTATTTGATGAAGGATCTGGCCCTATTGGCCCAGACGGGGTTCCGGGTGGTAATCGTTCCCGGGGCCAAGGAATGGATCGACTCGGTGCTCCTGGAATACGGAATTGTATCAAACTATTCGGGCAGTACACGGATTACCACGGCTGCGGCGATTCCCTTTGTGGAGATGGCGGCCTTCCATGTGGCCACCCAGGTTATGACCGGCCTGGCGGCGGGGAGTTCCGTGGTACCCGGCGGTAAGACCGGCCGGGTTGACGCGGTAATTGGCAACTTTGTCCGCGCCAGGGGGCTTGGGGTAGAAGGCGGCGTCGATATGGAACAAACCGGCCAGGTGGACCGTATCCTCACCGACCCCATAAGCCGGGTCCTGGACCTGGGGATGGTCCCCATACTCCCCTGCATAGGCTGGAGCCCCGCGGGGAAGCCCTACAACGTGTCCAGTGACGAAATTGCCCTGGCCGCCTCCACCGCCCTTGGGGCGATAAAACTCTTTATCGTCACCCTGGACCAGGGGCTTCGGGCGCCGACCTATGCCCTGCCGGAGAACATCCAGTTCGGGGAAAATGGCCGTATCATCCGGCTCACCCCCCAGGAAACGGAAACCGTTCTTGAGATGAACCTCTCCTTCGGCGCCGGGGATAAGCCCCTGGACGAACTACGGCTGGCCCTTCAGGCTTCCAAGGCCGGGGTTGAACGGGTCCATATCATCGACGGCCGGGAAGAAGGGGCGGTACTCCGGGAACTTTTCTCCAACCTCGGTGCAGGAACCATGATCTACGCCGACGATTACGAATCTATCCGGCCCTTAAAGAACCGGGATATTCCGGACATACTCCGGCTCATGGAACCCCTGATGCAGAAGGGGGTCCTGGTACGGCGGCGCCCCGAAGACATTCAGGAAAAGAAAGACGATTATGCGGTGTTTGAAATTGACGATTCGGTCCACGCCTGCGGCGCCCTCCACGACTGGGGCGAGGGGCAGGGTGAAATTGCCGCCCTTACCACGGACCCCGCCTACGCCGACATGGGCTTGGGCCGGCGCATCGTCCGCTATCTCATCGACAGGGCTAAAAAGCAGGGCCTACGCCGGGTCTTTATCCTCACCACCCGTACCCAGGATTGGTTTGAACTCCTGGGCTTCAAGGAATGTCCTATCGATAGTCTTCCCGAAAAGAAACGGCGGAACTATGACCGGGAACGGAAAAGTAAGGCTTACGCACTGGAACTATCCCTTTGAATAACCCTGTGAGCCGGACATATCGCAAAAACGCCGGTGGGGTGGGAAATCCCCAGCGCGGGATGCTTGTAGAGTCTGCTTCCGCAGCCCCGCTACGCGGGTCTACTACAGCAGGGAATTCCAAATATCCCGCGCTGTGGCTTCCCCACCCCACCGGCGCCTATGCACTTAGCCTGTGTTTGAGTGTATTTCCCAGGAGCCGGCATATCGCCTAACTAAGCTTGGCGCATCACCCGGTACCGGAGCCGCCAAACTAAGTTTTGCTTAACTAAGTTTAGCGCATTGTTTGGGGGCGGAAATTGCCTAACTAAGTGTGGGGCTACCTGACAAAAGCGGGCGGAGGGAGGGGCATCCCCGGCCGAACACATTTGGAATTCCTCGCTGTAGTAGACCCGCGCAGCGGGGCTGCGGAAGCGAATTCTACAAGCGTGTGAGCGCCGGGGATGCCCCTCCCTCCGCCCGTTTTGCCATATCGCCTGCCACATCTTCTGAGTTCTTCTCTCTTTGTCAGTAAGATCCGTGGTTATTCCCGGACGGCCTTTTAACGCCGCCCCAGTTCAGTAAGACTTTGTATGGTCCTTTGACTTCCGGTGTACGCATCCTTGAACAAACGATAGTATTGCTGATATATGCCATGGTTCTCCGGGTTAGGAGTATAAATCCTGTCTTTATACCGGACAAAGGAAGCGCAGGCTTCTTCAATAGAACTAAAAACACCGGAACCAAGGCCGGCCATAAGCGCAGCGCCTATACAGGCCTGTTCTTCCGATACCGTTGTTTTTAACGGAATGTTATAGATATCCGCCTGCATTTGCAGCCAAACCGGGCTCCGCGCCCCTCCGCCGGAGGCGATCAGCTCCTCCGCCTGTAAGCCCAGGTCACCGCAAACTTCGATACATTGCAGCAAGGCATAGGTAACCCCCTCCATAACCGCCCGGGCCAGGTGAGTTCCCGAAGTGTTCAGGTTAAGCCCCATGAACATACCGCTTATGTTGGGGTTTACATGGGGGGTTCTTTCACCATTTAGGTAGGGTAAAAAAAGGAGACCACCGCTGCCGGGATTTAGTTTTTCTATTTCCCCATCCAAGGTACGGTAATCCACCGGGGGGAGGATGTTTCTGAACCATTTGAAGGCCAGACCGGCGCTCATGGTTGCACCCATGGTTATCCAGGCCCCGCTCCGGTAGGCGCAGAAGGTGTTGGTAGATAAGCTGGGGTTCCGGATCGGCCGGTCACTTTGGAAGCAAACCTGGCCGCTGGTTCCGATGTTCACCGTGGCCTGGCCGGGATGTATCGCTCCGTTTCCAACGGCCTGCATAACCTGATCGGCGCCGCCGTTAACAACCGCCGTCCCTTCCCAAAGGCCCGTGGCTTCCGCAGCTTTTTTGCTTACCCTTCCGGCAACATGATCCGAAGCGGAACATTCGGGGAAAAATTCCAGGGGAATATCCAGGGCGTTCAGCACTTCCTTAGACCAGCAGTTATGCTGTATGTCATAGGCGAGGGTGGCCGATGCGTCCGAGTAATCGGAACTCAGTTCCCCGCAGAGCATCATTTTCAAAAAATCCTTCGGCAAAAAAGCATACCGCACCCGGTCGTACAGTTCGGGCTCATTATCCCGTATCCAAACCAGGGAAGTTAAAAGAAAGCCCGTATATACCGGATTCAGCTGGGAACCGCTGAGATGCTTTTCTGTAAAGATCCGGTTGATTTTCTGTACCTGTACGCCGGACCGGGCATCGCAATGCAGTATGGCAGGACGGATTACATTCCTATCCTTATCAAGAAGCACGGCGCCATGCATCTGCCCGGAAAAACTTATCCCCCGTATTTCAGAAGCGGGGGCATTCAAACGGGAAAGGGCATTCCGGATACATTCGCAGCAGGCGGACCACCAAACTTCTGTTTTCTGTTCCGCATACCCATTAACCGGTGAATCAAATTGATACGCCTTGGAACTTTCCGCTTGTATCACACCCTTAGTATCAATGATGATCACCTTCAAACTTGAGGTGCCTAAGTCAATGCCCATTAAAAATGACATGGATCCGTTCCTTAACGCCGGTTAATTTTCTGTATAGCCCCGGCCAGCGCCCGCAGCCGTACCACCCGTCCTCCGCCAAAGGCCCGGTAACGCTCGCCGTCATCGGAGAAGGCGGAAGCCTGTTCGCCGGGGAATGGGGGGTACCGGGACTGGGTCCAGACCAGGGAAGGGTCGGAGAGACTTGTTTCCGGGTGGGCAGGGTTAAAGTAAATAAGGGATTCATGGACCCCCCGTTCCGCCAGGGGCGCCTCGTCGGTACTTTGGAGATAGCGGACTACCCCTTCGCGGAGATCCACCGATTGGATTACCGCAGAATGGACCATGCCTCCGTTGGAGCCCCGGAAAAGGAGGACATCCGCCGGCTGTATGTTCCGGATTTCATCCTTGACGGAAATTATTTCCCGGCTCCGGGAATTGAAGAACCAGGTTCCCACATAGTAGGAAACATCACCGCCTCTGGCGCCTATGGCCCGGCGCAGGGTCCGGCCAAGGTCTATGCCGCCTTTTTTAGCCACCAGGGAAAGGGTATGCCAGACAAAGCCGGAACAGTCCATGCCTGTCCAGCCTATACAGTAAAGGTAATTGTACACGTCGGTTTCGCTGATGCCCCCGCCGGACACGAGTACGTAGGGGCGGTGGGGCAAGCCCCGATAGGCCCCGGCCTTCATCCGGGCTATGTCGAAGAGGTCCCGGGAATGGGTCCAGGTCTGGGTGGGGATATCGAGGATCATCACCTTTTCTCTGCCGTCCCCCAGGGTTTCCGTATAGCTTTGAAAATCATCGCTGTCCAGGGTTTCGGTAATGTTTTGCCAAAGATATGCGGGGTCCGCCTTGCCGCCACCCAGGAACTCCCATGACTGTTCCGACAGCTGATCCCGCTCGTTGTTCTGGGCAAAGGGCATACGGAGGTTCATCACCTTACCGTCCAGGATGTAGGTCTTGAAACATTGGCGGTAGGCTTCTTCGATTACCCCTTCAACGCCGCTTCCCCAAACCCGGGCGGGATCGGAAAAGGCCGCCAGGTTCCGTTCGGTTTCCTCATCGGGATGTAAAGCGGGGATAATCAGGAGATATAGGGCATATAAAAAAACGATCCTTCTTCCCATTTCAGCCTTATCTTAACTATAATACTAACTATATCGACCGATTTATGTATGAATACAAGGGGGCCTTGGCTGCCATGGAACAAAGCGCGACCAAAACTTTCGGAATCCTTACCGCCGGCGGGGATTGCCCGGGCTTAAACGCCGCCATCCGGGGGGTGTGCCGGGCCGCCCACGACCGGTATAACATGACCGCCGTGGGTATCGCCAACGGTTACCGGGGGCTCATTGACGAGGACTGGCGGATACTGCGGCCGGTAGACTTTATGGGGATACTCACCAGGGGGGGGACCATCCTGGGAACCAGCCGGGAAAAGCCCTTCAAAGCCCGGTCCAGGGAATACAACAACGATATCGGGGAAGATAAGGTGGAGGCGATTAAGGAAAACTACCAGAAGCTCAAGCTGGACTGCCTGGTGGTCCTTGGGGGGAACGGTACCAATACCACAGGGTACCTCCTCTCCCGGGAAGGGCTGAACGTGCTGGGACTTCCCAAAACTATCGATAATGACATTATAGGGACCGACCGGACCTTCGGTTTCCACTCCGCCCTGTCCATCGCCACGGAAGCCATAGACAGGCTCCATTCCACCGCCCAGAGCCACAGCCGGGTGATGATCATCGAACTGATGGGGCATAAGGCGGGCTGGCTATCCCTCTACGCGGGGGTAGCCGGCGGGGGTGACATCATCCTGATCCCGGAAATTCCCTACGATATTAAAGTTATTGCCCGGCATCTGGAAAAACGGACAGCCAGCGGCAGGAGTTTTTCCATTGTGGTGGTAGCCGAAGGCGCCATGTCGGTGGAGGAAGCGCGGATGGAAAAGAAGGAGCGGAAGAAGTACCGGGAACAGACCGTTTCCCCTTCCATAGCCTACCGGCTGGCCCGGGAGATTGAGGCCGAAACGGGGCTGGAAACCCGGGCCACGGTCCTGGGCTATACCCAGCGGGGTGGCATACCCAGCGCGTCGGACCGGGTTCTGGCCACCAGCCTGGGTACCGAGGCGGCGAATCTTCTGGCCCGGGGGGAATACGGCAAAATGGTCGCCCTGCAGGGGGATGCCATCGGCGCAGTGGATCTCAGTGTGCCCGCAGGAAAGGTTAAGACCGTACCGGCGGATCATTATATGGTCGATACGGCCATGGCCGTGGGAACCTGTATGGGGGTATGAGATGCAGTTTGAACTTACCGAGGCACTGATCGATGATATTGTCTTCACCATGGAAAATCAGGAATGGATTTCTTACCTGGATACCCAGGAGGGAACGGTAGTTTCCGAAGACGATGCGGATCTGAAGAATGATGACAGAGACCGGTACATAGACCTTCCCGGCTGGGATTCCTCGGATGGTTACAACCTGATGGAACAGTTTGCCGCCGGGTTTAAAAACAAGGTGATCCGGACTAAGCTCAGCGCCGCCCTAAACCGGGGGAAGGGGGTATTCCGGGCCTTTAAGGATACCCTCGCTGAACATCCGGAGGCGGAAAAACTCTGGTATGCCTACAAAGACCGGGAGATGAAACGGGCGGTGATTCGCTGGTACAATACCCTGCGGGAAGCGTGGGGCTTGGAAAGTATTGGCGAAGAACCGGAGGAAACCGAAGATCTGGTTCAGGAAGATTTTAGGGTCCGGGAGCCTGTTCCGGAGGATGCGGAAAGGACGGCGGAACTGCACAAACTTTGCCTTGCAGAGAGTCCCCCCCCAGGCGCAATCCCCCATTGGTCCTTTCCGGGACAACTTGCCCTGGTTGCCGAAACCGGGAGTGGGGATTTCGCCGCCCATATCAGCGGGGCCGTTACGGGAAAAAGCCTGGAAATTACCGCCCTGGAAGTCCACCCGGAATACCGCGGCATGGGTATCGGGGAAACCCTGCTCATCCGATTGGTGGGTATGGCGGAGACCAGCGGGGTATCGGAAATTCTCATTGATGTTCCCCAGGACGCCGAAGGGTTTTCCCGGGTACTGCTCCGTGAATCCTTTACGCCCGTTCGGACCAGATACTGCAGAAAAAATATGGCATATTGAGTAAATTTTATTTATATGTCATGCTAAGATAAATTTTTAATAATAGGATGCATGAATGTCCGCAATAAACGATGAAAAAGTTAAAAACCGTCTTGATGAAATTTTAAAAAATATTCAGACCGAGGCGGATCCTCATTTGCTCAATCAATATCGTTCCCTTATCCGGAAGAAGGTTTCCTTTTTCCAGCGTTCCTACCTGGCTGCCTATCTTCTGATGCTCCAGGATCAGGCGGGCGGCGGCAGGTCCCGCGACATGCAACGAAGTTCCCCGCGCAAATCCGGCGGCGGTGAGCCCCCCCGGACCAGATCGAACAACACCCGGGACAATACCCGTGGGAGTGAACCAAGCGAGGGGGCAGAGCAGAACCGCCAGCCCTTACCATCGGCCCTGCCGGAGGATGAGT
This sequence comes from Treponema primitia ZAS-1, assembly GCF_000297095.1. Lineage (NCBI taxonomy): Bacteria > Pseudomonadati > Spirochaetota > Spirochaetia > Treponematales > Treponemataceae > Treponema > Treponema primitia. The sequence goes on from NZ_AEEA01000043.1 coordinate 25,851, forward strand.
CCACCCGGTTGTTTATCAGCGTAGGCCGGAATCGCCGGGTCTTCCCCCGGGAAATCCTGGGGCTCATTGGTACAAAAACATCGGTTTCCAAGGATGATATCGGGATCATCAATATCCTGAATAATTATTCCTTTGTTCAGGTCCGCAACTCAGTGGCGGAGGAGATAATCGAAGCCCTGAACGGCATCAATTTCCGCGGCAGGACACTTGCGGTAAACTATGCCAGAAGCCGGAAAGAAGAAGACGGAGACAGCTTGGCTGCGCCATTGGAAGGGCTGCCCGGGGATAACAACGATGATACCGATTCCTACTCCGACTTTGATGATAGTTCCACTGCGGATCCCGAGACTGACGCAGACTCCAAAGAAGACTGATCCGGACAGCTTACTGCAGCAGATAGAAGATCATGGTGATAAAAAGAATATTTATCACCATCCCTATTACCACGAATAAACCCCCGGTGATCTCCAGGATATAGGCGCTCTGGGTGTAGCGTTTAGCCAGAATCTCCGGTTCCCCCGGTATGGCTCCAAAAACTGCACAGGGGTCCCGGGGTCTAATCGGAACCCCATCAGAAAGTACCCCAAAAACATACCAGCCTTCACCCTTTCTGGGCCGTTGCTCCGAAATGAGCAGAGGAGGAGAATCCTCCCCAGTGGGAAGCTCCTCATACCAGACTGCTCCATAGTTTTCGCCATTGGGAAGCCGTCCAACGTTGAGGCTTCCCGATGGGAGCTGCCCAACAGGGAGTCCCGTTGGAGACCCGTCCTGATGAAAGTCCCGAAAGTATTTAAGGGGCAGTCTGGCCAAATCCCGGTATGCCCGGAAAATACGGGCCCGCCACCAGAGCCGCCGGTACAGCACCGTGAGCAGTACCCCCGGCGGCAGCAGGGGCAGCAGGGGCGCAAAGAGGGCGATGACCGCGCTGATTACGGTTAAGCGAAAGGCAGGCCGGGGAAGAACGGATGCGGCGATGAAAACCTGGGAAAAAACGTTAAGGATAAAGCCATAGGGGGTGATTCGGTTCCAGTACTCGTTCTGGTGCCGTCCCGCCCGGATTGCCCGGGTGGCAAGGGTATGATCCGGACCGTCATAAAAAATAACCAGCAAAGGATGCTCCTTGGTAGAAACAAAGGTCCACCTGTCTTCCAGACGGGTAAGGAGCCCCCCCACAAAAACCTTGGCCCCCTCGGTGAGGGTAGAAATCCGATCCCAGCGTATCCGCTCAGGAGACTCCTCCCCGGGATCAAAGGGTCCCAGGGATTCGCCCCCCTCGGGCATGGGGAGCATATACGTATGGGCTCCCTCCAGGGCAATGGGGATAGTCATGGTATCGCTGCGGATCCAAAGGGTTTGGCCGTCCGGAGGAGAAACTCGGCCCTTATGGGCTTCGGCGGAGGAGCCTGTGAGAGATTCAAAACCTCCGGTAAACCGGTAAAGGCCCCCTTCCGGGGGGGTATTCTGACAGGCGGCGTAATCCAGCACAGGCTGCAGGCACAGTTCGTCAAACCGGCGGCGGAAGATACGCCAGGAACGGCGTAAGAAAAAAGCCCCCGCCACCGGTACCAGCCCACACCAGAGAAAGACCATAGCGATGATTACTAGCAAATAGGTGTTACGCAGGGTATTATACCTCCATGATCGATTCTATTGTTGTGGGGGCCATTGCAACCAACTGTTGGATCTATTCCCAAAACGCTGAATGCGCGGTTATCGATCCCGGAGCAGATCCCAAGGTCATCATTTCCCGGCTTAAGCGGCTCAATCTGCGCCCCCGGTATATTCTACTTACCCACGGCCATTTTGACCATATCGCCGCCCTGCCCGACCTTGTAGCAGCCTTTAAGGACGCCCCCCCGGTTATTGCCATCCACCGGGATGATGGGAAGTACCTGGGTCCCAATGCCTACGAAGTCCACCGGGAAAGTTTCACCGCAGCTGCAGGGAACGCCGACTATGTGGACGCCCTCTGGAAGGACATGCCTCAAGCAGACGAACTCCTCTCCGAGGGCAGCGTCATCGGCCCCTTTACAACCCTGCACCTCCCAGGCCACACCCGAGGTTCTGTCGGTTTCTACGACAAAGAAGCAAAGGTCCTCTTTAGCGGCGACACCCTGTTCCGGGGCGACTGCGGCCGCACGGATCTCCCCGGCGGAAGCTGGCCCGAGATTCAGCAAAGCCTCCGCCGCCTCTCAACCATGGACAAGGACATTACGGTCTACCCGGGGCACGGGCCAACCACCACTATCGGCGATGAAGCCGGAAACACGTACTAATCGCAATAACGGGCAGGGGGAGGGGGGTGCCTGTCCTCACACGCATGTAGAGTCTGCTTCCGCAGCCCCGCTGTGCGGGTCTACTACAGCAGGGAATTCCATATGTGCTCGGGCAGGCACTCCCCTCCCCCTGCCCGCCGGTGTTTGTTAGGTGTTTCCGGCATCATCTAACATCGCTAAACGGAGTGACTACACCGGTTAGCGCTTTGAGAGGGCTTCGGCAATATCGTAGCAGTAATCTCCTAACTTTTCGATACGGCGGACTAGGTCGATAAAGAGTAATTCGGTTTTTACATCCACCCCGGCTTCGATCCGTTTGCGTCCCAGTCTGCGTAGTTTATTACGGGATTTGTCGATTTCGCTTTCCAGGTCCCTGGCGCGTCCAATCTGTTCCTCCGTCAAATTCTGTCCCAAACATTCCCGCAGCAGGACAAGAAAATCCTCCACCAGATTCATGTAGGGCGACAGGGCATTCATCTCCTTTTCCCTGAATATCTGGTTCTTTTTAACGCTCCGTTCCAGAAGCAGACCGACGCTGTAGCAATCATCGGTCATGTCCTCCAGGTCGGCGATAATCCGCAGGAGTTGTGAAACCCACTGTTCGGATCGGGAATTCAGCTGCTCGCGGGTGCATTCCATGAGAAAAGCCGTCAAGGCTTCCCGCATTTGGTCGGCGTATTCTTCCTTCCGCTTCATGTTCTCCACCAGGAAAGTGACCGCTTCTTCCTTATCCCCAGTTTTCTTAAGGGACTGTAAACCGCTGCTAAAGGCGGCATACATGGAAGATACAAGCCCCGCCATGTCACGGATCTCCTTTTCCGCCCGGATAATATTCAGTTCCGGAGTATCCTGGAGAATATTGGACTGATATTCCAGCTTATAGGGGACGTTTTCCCCGGAGACATCCCTTCTGTCCTTAACGAGCCAAGAAACCAGAGCGGCAAACTGTTTAACAAAGGGCAGTAAAACAAGGGTGGTGACCAAATTAAAGGCCGTATGGAACATGGTCAGATGAAAGGCTATCATCGCCCGCGCCTTCTCATTCCCCAGGAGCAGCGCCGCTGTATCAACATCGCCGGGGATAATATGGTCCACCAGCCATATAAAGGGTTTAAAAAAAATGATGACGATAAGCGCGCCGATAACGTTAAAAAGCACATGCACCAGGGCGGTTTGTTTTGCCGCAGGCTTTGCGCCGATAGCCGCTATGGGTGCGCTGACGGTGGTACCGATATTAGCCCCCAGGATCATGGCAGCGGACATTTCAAAGTTGATCACCCCCTTACTCGCCAGGGTGATGATCAGAATGGTTGTGGCGGTGGATGAATTCATCATCAGGGTAACCACCGCTCCTGCTCCCACACCGATAAGCACTGAGAGGGCGCCCCTGCCGGAAAGATCGGCGATAAAGGACACCGCCTCCGGGGTTATCTCCGGAAGGGAGGTGGTCAGAAAATTCAGCCCCAGGAACAGAAAGCCAAAGCCCATTATGGCTGAGCCAAAATCCCGGTACCGCCATTTGACCGCCCGCATGATAAAACCAATCCCCACCGCAGGGAGGGCGAAGGAGGAGATATCAATACCGAAGCCCAGGAGGGACACCATCCAGGCAGTCAGGGTGGTGCCGATATTGGTCCCCATGATCACCCCGATGGACTGTTTCACCGTGAGGAGTCCGGCGTTCACGAAGGAAACCACCATCACCGAAACTGCCGCGGAGGAATGGATCAGAAAGGTAATCACCAGCCCGGAGAGAACCCCGATAAAGCGGTTCCCGGTCATAAAGTTCAGAGCCCGCTGCAGGCGCTCTCCGGAGGCCTGCTGAATCCCGTCGCTCATCACCTTCATCCCATACAATAAAAGGCAGAGTCCGCCGATTACCTTAAAAAGAATTCCGATAACTTGCACGCCAAAGTACCTACCCGGTATGGGACAAGACCCCTGCAATATTGTAGCAGTAGTCGCCCACTTTTTCTATACGCCGTACCACGTCTATAAACAGTAATTCTGTTTTGACATCCTCCCCTGCCTCTATCCGTTTCCGGCCCAGCTTCCGGAGCCTGTCCCGGGATTTATCAATGGTGTTTTCCAGTTTTTCCGCAAAGACCGCCTGCTCATCAGTAATACTACGGCCCACATGCCCCTTCACAAAGGCAAGAAAATCCTCCACATGGGCAACGTATGGCGCCAGGGCTTCCATCTCTTTTTTCTTAAAGAGCAGATCCTTCTTCACGCTCCGATCAAGGAGGAGGCTGACGCTGAAACAATCGTCGGTCATATCCTCCAGGTCGGAAATGATCCGCAGGAGCTGGGACACCTTTGTTTCCGACTGGTGGCTCAGCTGCTGGCGGGTGCACTCAAGAAGGAACCGGGTCAGCTCCACCCGCATGTCATCCGCATAAGCCTCCTTGGCCCGCATTTCCTCCACCAGGGTTTCCACAATGGGCGTCTTATCACCCTCTTCCCGAAACAACGCTAAGGTTTCGCTTACCTTGGCAAACATGGAGGCGGCAAGGTCGGTCATGTCCCGGATTTCCTTTTCCGCCCGGATGATGTTCAACTCCGGGGTGCTGCGGGTCGAATGCTGGTATTCCAGATGGTAGGTCCTGGGCAGCGCCAGCTTACCGTCCTTGTCTTTTATAAGGAAAGAAACCAGGGCGGCAAGCTGGGGCACTATAGGAAGGAATACGAGGGTACACATGATATTGAAGACCGAATGGAACATAGCCAGATGGGTGACTATTCCCACACCCATGGGATCGCCGGGAACTAATAGATCCACCAGATGTATTAGGGGCTTAAAGAAAATAACCGCAATAACGCTTCCCGCCACATTGAAAAGCACATGCACCAGGGCGGTTTGTTTTGCCGCAGTTTTAGTCCCAATGGCGGCCAGAATGGCGTCGATGGTGGTACCGATATTGGCGCCCAGGATCATGGCGGCGGCAATCTCAAAATTGATAACCCCTCCCCAGGCCAGGGTGATAACCAGGGTAATGGTGGCTGCGGAAGAGTGCATCAACAGGGTAACCACCGTACCGGCGCCCATCCCGATGAGCGCCGAAAGGAAGCCCAGATTGGAAACCCGCTGAATAAACGCCAGGGATTCGGGGTCAACCGTAGGCAGAGCATCGGTGAGGAACTTGAGCCCCAGAAAAATAAAACCGAAGCCCATGAAGGCGGCCCCCAGGACCTGATGTTTCCACTTAATCACCCCCATGAGGAAGCCTACCGCAATCGCCGGCAGGGCAAGGGCGGAAATATCTATGCTAAACCCGATAAGGGACACAATCCAGGCAGTGGTGGTGGTACCGATATTGGCCCCCATGATCACCCCGATGGCCTGGGTAAGGGAAAGGAGACCGGCATTCACAAAGGATACCAGCATAACTGAAACTGCCGACGAGGACTGGACCAGGGCGGTTACCACCATGCCGGTCAATACCCCGATAAACCGGTTTTTGGTCATAAAATTCAGGACCCGCTGCATCCGGTCGCCGGCGGCCTGCTGAACCCCGTCGCTCATCACCTTCATCCCATAGAGGAAGAGACAGAGTCCGCCGATTACCTTAAATGCAATCCCGATATAATCCATAACAGGGAGTATACAAAGCTTCGTTTTTTTTTGAAAGCCCGGCCCGGAACCGGCATTTCCGGCCCCTATACGAAAAGGCTGTTTTTCGGTACATTACGGATAATGAAAAAGATAGCCCTGACTGGGATTAAGCCTACAGGAATATTACACATAGGGAACTATTTCGGCGCCATCAAGCCGGCGCTGGAATTGGCCGGGGACTACGACGCCCGGTATTTTATCGCCGATTACCACGCCTTAAATACCGTAAAGAACCCGGCGGAATTATCCGCCCTTATCCGGCAGGTCGCCGCGGGGTGGCTTGCAGCCGGGCTGGACCCGGAAAAGGTTATCTTTTACCGCCAAAGTTCCGTCCCCGAAACCTTCGAGCTCACCACCACGCTCATGGCCTTTACCAGCAAGGGTCTTATGAACCGAGCCCACGCTTACAAAGCTGCGGTCCAGGACAATACCGAAAAAAACGACGACCCCGATGCGGGGATCAACATGGGACTCTTTACCTACCCGGTGCTCATGGCGGCGGATATCATCCTCTTTGATTCCGATGTGGTCCCCGTGGGGAAAGACCAGGTTCAGCATGTAGAAATGGCCCAGGATATCGCCCAGGCGATAAACTTTAACTATAAGGCCGAGGTTCTCAAGGTACCCCAGGCGGCGGTACAGGAGTCGGTAGCGGTGGTGCCCGGCCTGGACGGCAGGAAGATGAGCAAAAGCTACGGCAATACCATCCCCCTATTCGCCCCGGAAAAGGAGCTCCGCAAACTTATCATGCGGATCGTTACCAATTCCCAGGCGGTGGAGGAACCCAAGGACCCGGAAATCAGCCAGATATACCTATTATACAAGCTCTTCGCCACAGCGGAGGAACAGCAAAGTCTGGCAACCCGTTATAGGGCAGGGGGCATGGGCTGGGGCGAGGCCAAGGAAGAGCTGTTCCGGGTGGTGAACCGGGAACTTACGCCAATCAGGAACCGGTTCAACGAAATTATGGCGGACCCCAAGGGTCTGGACGAAACCCTGGCGCGTGGCGCGGAGAAAGCCCGGGTAATTGCGGCAAAGACCATCGCACGGCTCCGGAAAGCCACCGGTATTGATCTGTAGACCATGTGGAAGAAATATGCCTTCATCCTTGTCCCAGCCGCTGGTACGCTTCTCTGTTCCCTCCTATTTTTTACCTCCCTGGATAACAGGGTCTTCGACCTTTTCCTGGGCACAGTCCCCAGCCTGACCGAGGACGATTCGGTCCTCATAATTACGGTGGATGACAACGCTATCGCCAATGTGGGAATTTTCCCCTGGACCCGGGATATTCTGGCGGACGCCATAGTATTTCTCCGGGAAATGGGGGCCGATACGGTTGTATTCGACTTAAGCTATCCGGACCGGAGCCCCATGCGGATCGATCCGGAGTATGTGCAAAACACCCTGCCGGGTATCCTGGATAATGAATTCCTGGGCATCAACAATTCTGTGGCGCAGGTCCTGGACGCCCTTTCCACAGGAGCGCTGCGGCCATCGGATCTGGGGGAATACAAGGAACAGCTTTTTGAGCATAACCAATTGGTCCGGAATACTATCGGCGAGGCCGTATCCTTCGTAAGCCGGGATGTGGATGAATACTTTGCCCGGAGCCTTGCTTTTTTTGGGAAAGCCTACCTAACCCTAACCATGACCCCCGATTCATCTTCCACCGGGGGTACAGAAAACATGCTCTATCTGAAAGAGCATGTTGCTTTAAAAAACATCAGCGCCGCCGGGGATACCCTGACCCCAAACGAAGCGGGGATACTCCCCCCCATTGCGCCTCTTTTAAACAGCGCAGGGGGCGCAGGTTTTGTAAACGCCCTGCCCGACAAGGACGGTTACCGCCGGCGGATACATTTAGTGCTGAAACATGGGGATGACTATTACGGCCATCTCGCCCTGACCGCCCTTAGGGAAATGATAGGCAGCCCGGAAATCGTAGTTACCAATACTGCGATAACTCTTAAGGGCGCCAATATCCGGGGAACAGTCCGGGATATCAGAATACCCCGATCCAGGGACGGTACGGTGCTGATCAAGTGGCCTAAAAAGCCCTTCGTAGACTACAATATACTGTCTTCCTGGCAACTCATCCGGTATAAACAGCTGGAAGAAGAGTTTGTCCGGAACCTCCGGGTAATGGAATCATCGGGGTTCTTTTACTATTTAGGGGACGTCCCAAACCCTCTGGACGCCTATACCAGAGCCCTGCATATTCGGGAAGAGTCCCCCCTAGAACAGGGCAGATTTGAGGACTACCGGAAAATCCGGCGGGAATACCTTGAAGCCGCGGAAACCTTTCTTGGGGGTCCCGCAGAAACACTAATCCTGGAGGATGTAGCGGGGAACGGAGACCTGGAAAATTTTGTCAGGGCACTCTTTGGCGCAGGCCGGGAACAGTTCGATACCCTCATGGATATACGGAGAACGGTGGGGGAAAAAGTTCAGGGGAGCCTCTCGGTTATCGGGGTTAACGCCACCTCCATGACCGATAACGGGATGATTACCTTTGAGGAACGCTTCCCCAATGTGGGAATCTACGCGGCGGCGGCCAACATGATCCTCGCCGGGGAATTCCTGGACGATATCCCCCGCATTGTATCCCTGCTCATCGCCCTAGCCTTGTCCCTTGGCTTAGGGATACTGATCCACCGGCTTGATGTGGGTAAATCCATCGCGGCGGGTATACTCGCCATGATCCTGAGCGCCACTTTCTTTCTCCTGTTTTTTATTATCACTAAACGCTACTTAGGGGCGGCGGTTCCCTTCATCTCCGTAACCCTTACCTTTCTGAGCCTTCAGGCGATCAATTTCTTCTCCACCACCCGGGAAAAATCCTTCCTCCGCTCCGCCTTTTCCCGGTACCTTGCCCCCCAGGTGATTGAGGAAATCCTTCAGGACCCGTCTAAACTAAACCTGGGAGGGGAGGAACGGAAAATGACCGCCCTCTTTACGGACATCCGGGGCTTTTCCACCATTTCCGAATACCTCAGCCCGGCGGATTTGGTAAGCCTCCTCAATATCTATCTCACCGATATGAGCAATATCATTCTGGAAAACCGGGGAACCGTGGATAAATACGAGGGAGACGCCATCATCGCCTTCTTCGGCGCCCCGGTTCATATGGAGGAACACGCCGTTCTGGCCTGCCGTACCGCCATTCAGATAAAAAAAGCTGAAACCCGGTTGAATCAACAAATCCTGGACGAAAGCGCAAGCCCCCTCCCCCCTTTTACCAGGATTGTATTGGATAAAACCCTGGACTCTCCGCCCTTGTTTACCCGCATTGGGATCAATACCGGGGACATGATTGTGGGAAATATGGGGACCCCCGACAAGATGAATTACACCATCATGGGCCATTCGGTAAACCTTGCGTCCCGGCTGGAGGGGGTTAACAAACAGTTCAACACCGGCGGCATCCTGATAAGCGAATACACCAAAAATGAAATCGGGGATACATTTGTTACCCGGCGCCTGGATCGGGTCCGGGTAGTGGGGATCAATACCGCCATACAGCTCTACGAACTCCTGGAAGAACAGAATCAAGCCCCGACGGCATTGCAGGATTTTGTGCAGAACTGGGAAAAAGCCCTATTGTTATACGAAAACCGCCAATTTCTCGAGGCAAAAAAGTTATTCAAGGTATTAACGGAGAAGAGACCAGAGGATCCGGTGGCAAAGCTCTATTTGAATTGGTCTGAGCAGTACTTTAACAGCCCCCCCAATCCGGATTGGGGGGTGTACAATCTAACCCAGAAGTAGCTATTCAGCCCAATCCAGGTCGCTGGCCGCATCGCTGGCCCGGGTAGCCGAGGTGGAGATATTGGAAGTCCCCGAAGCCGGTACGGACACATTGGAATTAACCACGTTGCCCCCCACAGAAATTCTTGCCGTACCGCCGCCGAGGAAGCTTTCCAGGGTACCCTGCCGTGCAGCGGCGCGAATGACCTCTTCTTTATCCCCGTTTTTAACGACCAGTACGGAATTAATCCCGATTTTTACCGTTGTAGAGGGGCTAAGGATGTCCCCAACCGAAACCGTTATCCATTGACCGGAAGATCCAAGCGTATCCACCTTTCCGGTGATATTCTGGACCGTATAATTATCTGCTCCAAACACAAAACCCACAAAAATAGCGCTAAAAAGTACACTGAGAACCAGTACCTTTTTCATAAAACCTCCTACCCTCCGTTTGCAGTAAATATCGGAAGGATATACAGCTTATAGTACCACAGATTAGCTTATATTCCAATGTTTTACATGATTTTGTACAATTTATTTTTTACAAAACCTTTACCTAAAAACCCCAATATGATATAAATAATCATGAATATAGCCAACGATCGGGTGGTTAGTCTCAACTACACCCTTACCAATGCACAAAACCAGATCCTCGACAGTACCGGCCCGGAGCCTTTTTTGTACCTCCATGGTCACCAAAACATCATCCCCGGCCTGGAAAAAGCCCTGGACGGTAAAGCCCAGGGGGATAGCTTCAAAATAAGCATCCCCGCCGCCGATGCCTACGGAGAGCGGAACGACAAACTTATCGCCACCGTCCCCCTGGACCGTTTTAGCGGAGTGGATAACGTTAAAGAGGGGATGCAGTTCCACGCAGAAACCCCGGACGGTGAACTCCAGATGGTCACCGTAACCAAAGTTGATGGGAATACCATCACCATCGACGGCAACCACCCCATGGCGGGGCTCGATCTTAACTTCGATGTTTCGGTACTGGATGTACGGGAAGCCAGCGAAGAAGAACTGCAGCACGGCCATGTCCACCACTCCCACAGCCACGAGGGTTGTGACGACGCAGACTGCGAAAGCTGCCACGACTGTTGTTAAACAGAAAAGAATATGCCCCTTTAACTTA
>NZ_AEEA01000044.1 GCF_000297095.1 Treponema primitia ZAS-1
AATTCCAAATGTGCTCGGCCGGGGATGCCCCTCCCTCCGCCCGCCATTGTTAGTAATACTGAAGAAGAGGGGCGCTGGGGGGGCATGATGGAGGGGTAATCCGTAATACATTCGGCTAGGGGCGCTCCACGCCCCGACCACCTACGGTGGGTAAACGGTGTCTTTTTTTACATCTTGAGAAAGGTGATTGAATAAGTTTCTTGTATTGATTATGATAATCCTATGTTTCAGGCGTCGGCAATCCTAAACCTAGTACTCAGTATCCGAACGGACTTTAATCCGCTCGCCTCCGGCATCCCGGCGGAGTTTGTCCCCCCCCCCCCCCCCCCCAAAAAAAAAATTCCTTGTTGTATAACCTTTTACGTAAAAGCTACTCCGGGGGTTTCCCTACCTAGGCACCAGCGCCCGGCATGTCTAAAGACATCTGCGCGAGTCCTTCTTTACCTGCCGGAGAAGGAACCTCATGGAGTTCGCCTTCGGTGACGGCGGGAATACAGGCTGGTTCTGCGTACAGGTAGAACGCGGCATGGAGTGATAATGATGTTACCCGCTTATGCGGAAACCATATTAATTATGTTGGCGGGGCATAAAAACCGCAAAGGAGTTGTTTACATGAAGAACACAAGGTTTTTTATGGCGGGAATGTTGGTAATGGCGCTGGCATTTGGATTGGTTCTGGCAGGCTGCGAAAACGGCACAACCGAAACGTCCCCGACTGCGGCGTATTTGAATGAAAAGGTGTGGGTGTGTGCGGGCGGAGATATGCCATCAGGTGTTACTTCCCTTACTATGGCATTTTCGGGAACCAATCAATGGACGGAAACATTCAACGGCGGAAGTAATGACGGGAAAACGGTACGGACTATACGCTCTCCGGTTTGGCGATTACCTTTACTATTANCAGGCAGTACTTTTCCCGGTACTCCAGCCGTCGGTACCATTTATACATCAGAGTTCAATGCTACCCAAGCCACCCAATTCACCGTACCGGGTCAGGGGTTGATTTTTAACAGACAGTCATCATCGGTCTCAACTGCCCCGAATATTGAGGCAATTCTTTGCAATAATGATGAGATGGCAATGGGAGCGATTGAGGCACTCAGAGACGAGGGCTACTTTGGAGCAGGCGGGAAGTACATTCCGGTTGTTGGGGTTGATGGCACAGCTTTTGCAATTGCGGCAATAACTGAGGGAACATTGCTCGGCACCGTATTGCAGGATCCCTTTAGTATGGGTAAAGCAACCTTTGAGACGGCCTATGCATTAGCCGATGACAGAGCGGTCGTTTTATCGGATACAAGCTGGGTTAAAGATGGCCAATGGATTTTAATACCAAATAAAAAAATAACCATCGGTAATACTGAAGATGTTGAAATACCCCCTCGGGTTGTTGACAGTTCTGAACATCCATTAAAAATAGCGGTTTTGCTTAACAGTGAAGGCGATTCTTTTTTACATAATATTTTAACCGGCGTTATTAATGCTGCTGTGGGCAAAGCAGAAATTCTCTACACGTTTGCAAATGACCAGAACGATCAAATTGATTCTATTAATCAATATTTAGCGGATGGTGTCGATGCCCTTGCTGTCGATATGGTTGATACCACTACTGCTGCGGATATTATCCAAATCGCTAAAGCGCAGAATATCCCACTGGTATTCTTTAACCGCCTGCCGCTTGACGGAACCGAATTAAAGGCCGAAGATAATGTTTTCTGTGTATATATGGATTCCATAGATCAGGGAAAAAAACAAGGAGAACTCATTGTTGACTATTGGAACGCCCATCCTGAAGCGGATAGAAACAATGACGGCATCATTCAATATGTCATGGTTAAAGGCCCAGCCCAATTAGAGGCAACCAACCGGACCAAGTATTCGATTGAGAGAATAGAAGAATTGGGGGTGAATACTAACAAGCTATTTGATATAACCGCTAATTGGAGCCAATCCCAAGCAAAAGACGGAATAAAAACCATTCCGAAATCATATTGGTAACGCAAGGGTGACTGACACAACGGCGTATCCGGGAAACCGGGTGCGCCGTTTTTTGGGGATGGCATGGAACACCTGAAAACCAGATTGGCAAATTGTTTCAGGTATTAGAACCTACCCAAAAGAGAATCAGACATCCACTGAGCAGGAAATTTTACTAAAGGTATAAGTTCCTCCGGGACCTATTTCCCCAGAATCCGCTCCCTATACGCCGTCCCGATCCGTTCCAGTGTCTCTGCCGTGGTTTCCCTCCGCTTGGCCTGTTTGTGCAGGTCTATCGTGAACTGGTTCATGGAAAAGTGCCGGTAGAAATAAAGCTGGTTAAAAAAGGTGACTGACACCTTTTTTAGGGCTTCGGTGTAGACTTCGAAGATGCCGTTTTTTTTCATTTCCGAGTAGCCTATGATCCATACCGGGATGGGGGACAGGACTTGGTAGAATTCTTCCAGGATTTTGACCATGCTTAGCTGGGATTGGGCGATTGCATCTGTTAGGGCCGGACCGCCGAGACGGCAGAGTTCCCGGAGTTCCACGGTGCGGGGGGTGTGGATTGGGGTCTTGTTCAGGATGAGGACGTTTTTGCGGAAGTCTATACCCAGGGAAGGCTCTTCCCGGAAGAAGCGTTCGGTGATTTTACCCGAGGGGCCTACCAGGTAACGGCGGTTTTCCGCGGCCTGTTCACGGCGGCCGGGGTTATCCGCCACCAGGATGAGCTTAATTTCGTCCTTGGAGCCCATTTCGTCCAGGGCTTCGTTGTACACCACCGGGGTTTCCACGGTATAGGCCGGGCCGGAGCGGGTATCCACCAGTTTTTGCTGGAGCCGCCGCAGATTGGGCAGGCTTCGGCTTAGCTGTTCCACCGACTCTTTATAGATATCCCTGGCTGCGGCAAATTTTTTCCAAGTACCGGCTTTCATGAGGGGTATTCTATCATATTGTTGCGTCAATTTTGAAACTATTGTACTATAAAAAAAGAATAAATTCGAAAATTTATTCAGAGGGGTGTTTAGCGAAACTTTGTTTTGCTTCGATTTAACGGTGCGGCAGCCGCTGCACGAAAGAAGGTTGACATGCATAAGATACTATCAAAAAAGCAGTTGTCCGGAGAGGTCTACGAAATGGTCCTGGAGGCGCCGCTGATCGCCCGGGCCAGGAAGGCGGGGCAGTTTTTGATTCTCCAGATCGACACCGATTGGGGGGAACGCTTCCCTCTGACTATTGCCGATGCGGATCCCGTTGCGGGAACGGTGACCATCGTGTTTCAGACCGTGGGCGCTTCTACCCACAAACTGGCGACCAAGAAAGAGGGGGATTCTGTGGAGAATCTTCTGGGTCCCCTGGGGAATCCTACCCATATCCAAAAGTTCGGCACCGTGGTTTGCGTGGGCGGCGGTATCGGCATTGCCCCCATGTACCCCATAGCCCAGGCCATGAAGGCCGCAGGGAACAAGGTGATCGCCATCATCGGTGGCCGGACCAAGGAACTGGTGATCTTCGAAGACCGGGTAAAACAGGTGGTGGACGAGCTGATCGTGGTTACCGACGATGGTTCGTATGGAAGGAAAGCGGTGGTAACCGAGCCTCTAAAAGAATTCTGCCAACAGGCACATAAGCCGGACATGACGGTCGCCATTGGGCCGCCTATTATGATGAAATTCTGCGTCGCCGCAGTAAAGGATTACGATGTTCCTATCATGGTGTCCCTTAATACGATCATGATCGACGGAACCGGTATGTGCGGCGGCTGCCGGGTGAGCGTGGGCGGGGAAACCAAGTTTGTCTGCGTAGACGGGCCGGAATTCGACGGTCATAAGGTTGATTTTGAAAATATGATGCTCCGGATGCGGGCTTTTAAGCCCAGAGAGGACGAGGATCATCATAAATGTCATGTTGGATTAGGACTTCCGCCTCATGTGCCGCCCCAAGCGGCGCCGGCGGGGAAAAAATAGGGGGTGATGTATGAGTGGAGAGAATAAAACGAAGGAACAACTTACGAAAGAGGCGGAAACACTCTTAAAACCCTTCCTTGCCCGGAAGGCTGCGGGTGAAAAGATAGGTCCCAAGGATCGAATGGCCATTCCTTCCCAGGATATGCCTGCCCAGGACCCAATAGCGCGGGGTAAAAATGTGGCGGAAGTGGCCGAAGGGTATGGTGAAGCCCAGGCCCGGCTGGAAGCGGAACGCTGTCTGGGCTGCAAGAACCAGCCCTGCGTAAACGGCTGCCCGGTCCAGGTACCCATCCCCCGGTTTATCGCGGAAATTCAGAACGGCGATTTCAAGGCGGCGGTGGATATTGTCAAGGAAACCAACCTGCTTCCGGCGGTGTGCGGCCGGGTCTGCCCCCAGGAAAAACAATGCCAGAGCGAATGTACCCTGGGAAAGAGCCTTAAGGATGTGAATAAATCGGTGGCCATAGGCCGACTGGAACGGTTTGTGGCGGACTGGGAACGGGCCAATAACAAGGTTACCATCCCCACCGTAAAGCCCAAGACCGGAAAAAAGGTCGCCGTGGTCGGTTCCGGTCCTGCGGGGCTTACGGTGGCTGCGGATACTGCCCGGGAAGGCCACGAGGTGGCGGTTTTCGAAGCTTTCCACAAAACCGGCGGGGTTATGGTCTATGGTATTCCCGAATTCCGGCTTCCCAAGGCCATAGTTCAGGCCGAAGTTGACGGCCTTAAGAAAATGGGCGTTGATATCGAGACCAACTTCCTGGTAGGCCGGACTCGGACCATCCGGGAACTCCTGGATGATGATAAGTACGATGCGGTGTTTGTCGGTACCGGCGCGGGACTTCCCAAATTCATGGGTATCCCTGGGGAGAACTTTGTGGGCGTGGTGAGCGCCAACGAGTACCTTACCCGGTCAAATTTGATGAAGGCCTATGACCCCTCAAAGGCCGCCACCCCCATGTACCAGTCTAAGATTGCCACGGTTATTGGCGGGGGAAATGTCGCCATGGACGCCGCCCGCATGGCCCTGCGGCTCGGGGCCGAGCAGGTCCACGTCATCTACCGCCGGACCAGGGAAGAAATGCCCGCCCGGGGTGAAGAGGTGGGGCACGCCATGGAGGAGGGCATCATTTTTGACTTCCTCAGGAATCCTACCCGTATCCTGGGGAATGAACAGGGCAGGGTAAGCGGTCTTGAATTGCTCAAGTACGAGCTTGGGGAGCCCGATGCCTCGGGCCGCCGCAGTCCCGTGGCCATCAAAGGTTCGGAATACGTCTTTGACTGCGACCTGGTGATCGTTGCCCTGGGGAATGAGTCAAACCCCCTGATCAGCCGGACCACCGCCGCCCTGAATGTCGATAAAAAGGGCCGTATCACCGTGGAAGGGGAATCCCAACAGACCTCCCTGGAAAGGGTGTACGCCGGGGGCGACATAGTCCTGGGGGCCGCTACGGTAATTCTCGCCATGGGCGAGGGCCGCCGGGCAGCCGCATCGATAAATAAACAGTTGGCGAACTAATAGTTCGTACCGATGATAGAATAATGCGGATCCATCCTGCCCTGTTTTGTATTGCCTTTCTTCTTATTATTAACCCGGTTTTTTCACAAACCGGGCAGGATGCTCGTCCGGATGCCCTGCGGAGCTACCGCATAGGCCGCGACCTGGAAGCCCGGGACCGCATGGACGAGGCAAATCAGTATTATAACGAAGCTGCCCGGATCTGTATGGATGAAATCACCCGGAATTCGGCAAGTATGGATTCCTATACGGTTCTAACCTGGACCCTGCAGCGCCAGCGGAAGTACTCCGATGTGATTGCCTGGGGCGAGCGGGGGCTTAGGATCAATGCTAACGACTACCGGATTGTGGAAACCATGGGGGAAGCCTACTTTTACCTGGACCGTTTCGATGATTCTCTGCGTTCCATGCAGCGCTATGTAAATTCCGTGCCCCAGGGGGAGCGCAGCTCGGTGGCCTATTTCTTTATTGGAGAGATCTTCCGGCTCCAGGGAAAATTCCACCGGGCGGATATTGCCTATACCACCGCGGTCCGCCTGGACCCGGGTTCCGCCCTTTGGTGGTACCGCCTGGGCTCGGTTCGGGAATCGGCGGGGGAATTTAGCCCCGCCATGGAAGCTTACCAGCGGGCCCTGCGGCTTAACCCTAACTACCGGGAAGCGAATGAGGGGCTGGAAAGGTCTCGTCGCAGTAGTACGTAAATATCCTTTTTTTGTACTTTATCGGCAAATCGGTCGTGGGGAGGGGTATGCCCGTCTTCATGTGCGTGTAGAGTCTGCTTGCGGAGCCCCTACGGGTCTCCTCCAGCAGGGAATTCCACATACATGAAGCCAGGCATACCCCTCCCCACGACCGCCTTTGTCACATAGTACGAAGAAGGATATGTTACGAACCGGATTCACTTGCCGGAGTGGCAGGCTGGGTATCAATGAGGTACATCTCCGCTGACAATTCCTTCAGCAGAGTGTACCGTTACCTAACCGTTTAATTGTAAAACATTCCCCGGATAATCAAACAGCCATCAAAATTATTTGTAAAATTCTTCAGAGTAGGTGGTAATATTTTCTTTCGTAATCAATACTGTACCGGCATCAACTGCAGAAGGCACCTTATCGCCGCGTGCGGCCTTTACCGCAAGCTCACCGGCAATACGTCCTGCTTTGTAAAAATTCTGCGCCATTGTTCCCCAGATAACACCGTCCTGGATGTATTGCAGGGTATCTTCATTGTCGTCAATTGCAAGAATGGTGATTTTACCGACAGTGTCCATTTCTTTTGTCGCGATCCCCGCCGCGACACCGGCGATTGAGTCGAGGCACAGCACCGTATCAATTGTGGGATTTGCCCGGAATATATCTTTGAATTTCTGCACCGCGATTGCCGAGTCGGCCTGGTCTTCGTCATTCAGTACAATTTTTACATCGGGGTACTTTTCTGCACATGCGGCAACAAACGCATCCCGTTGTTCAACCTGATTTGGGAAAGTCAATCCGGCCTGCATGATAAGCACATTTGCCTTTCCATTTTTCTGTTTGGCAATATAATCCGCCGCAAGCTTTCCGTAGACGGCATTATCGGTTCCTACATATGCAGAACGGGTATTCTCGGGGGAATCCATATTGATATTGATAATCTTGATCCCCTTGGCCCGTGCATCGGCGAGTGTAGGAGCGAAGGCTTCATATGCATAAGGGCATATAGCAATGGCAATTGGTTTTTCAATGATCGCGTCCTGAATGGATTGGTTGTAACCGGCAACATCAATAACACTTCGTCCGGTAATTTTGAGCCGGAAACCGTATTCCTTTGCAGCCGCTCCAAGGCCATTGTCGGCAGCGGTAAATACCGTACTTCCGATGAGCGGGTTAACCCACACTACCAGCGGTTGTGTGTCCTTGGCACCCCCGGCAAAAATGTTGGCTGAGGCAAATACTGCCAGAACCACACCAAGAATAAATAATTTTTTCATTTTTTGCTCCTCTGCTAAAATCTAAAATTGAAACAGTCGACGACTGATTTTTTATACACCGTATTCCTCAACGCAAGTGGCAGCACGCATAACCCTATCCTGGGTGAAGGCAGATCGAGGAATATTTCCGCGGATTTTACCACGGCCGATAACAATGAGTCTATCACACATTCCCAGAAGTTCCGGCAGCTCTGAAGATACCATAATGACGGCAAGTCCCTGCCGAACGAGTTCCGTAATAATATTGTAGATTTCTACTTTCGCACCAACATCAATTCCCCTGGTCGGTTCATCAAGAATCAGTACTTTTACAGTTTTCATCAGCCATCGGGCAAGAACAATTTTCTGCTGGTTTCCTCCCGAGAGGCTTAAAATATTATCTTCAATGCCTGAAGCTTTTACTTTTAGTTTGTCGAAAAACAGGCTGGAAACATTTTTTTCTTTTTCCGAATTAAAAAAACCGAAGCGTGAAACCATGGAAAGACTTGCTAAAGTCATGTTTTCGCGCAGATTCATGGTTTCCACAATGCCGGAAGCTTTTCTATCTTCGGTAACAAGTCCTATACTGTTTCGTATTGCTTCCGATGGAGTGTTTACCGATAAAGGTTTACCGTTAAGATGGACTGTACCGGCAGTTTTTTCCAATGCGCCAAAGATTGCATTTACGGTTTCACTTCTGCCGGATCCAACGAGGCCATAGACGCCGAGTGTTTCACCCGAATTGACCGAAAAGGAAATGTCTTCAACAATGTTTTTGTTCAGAATAAAGGGATGCGGAACCGAGAACCCTTCAATACGAAGCACTTCTTCTCCGATGGATACTTCCTGCTTGGGATACATCTCATCAAGTTTGCGTCCAACCATATACTCAATAAGTGACTCTATTGTGTATTCCCTGCGGGGTTTATTTGATACGATCGTACTGTCCCGCATTACAACGATACGATCCGCAATCTGCATGACCTCTTCAAGGCGGTGAGAAATATAAACACAGGCAATGCCGTGCTGTTTCAATGATGTAATGATTTTAAGAAGATTTGACGTGTCATTCTCGGTGAGCGCCGAAGTCGGTTCGTCAAACAGTATGATTTTTGGTTGACAGGCTAAGGCTTTGGCTATTGAAAGGAGCTGTTGATGACTGGTACTTAAATTGCGGACCATTTCATCGGGCTCAAGCTCAAGCTGAACCATTTTAAGGTATTCTTTGGTAGATTCTTTTATGTTACCCCATTGAATAAATCCACCCTTGTTTTCCAGGTTGCCAAGAAAGATATTTTCCGCAACCGTTAGGTCAAGATGGAGACTTATTTCCTGATGTACAAATTCAATACCGAAATTTTTTGAGTCCTTAGCGCTGTGGAATTTTAATTCGCGCCCGTCGGCGGAAATAGTACCTTCGTATGTTCCGGCAGTATATATACCGCCAAGAACATTCATGAGCGTTGATTTACCGGCGCCGTTCTCACCGACCAGGGCAATAACTTCCCCGGGGAAAAGATCCAAATCTACATCTTTAACCGCTGTTACCGAACCAAAACTCTTTGTAATTCCTTCCATTCGCAGAAGATTTTCCACAGGCCTTATCCCTTTTTCTTTCTCCGCTGATACTGATCGAGTCCGACCGCAATGATGATGACCAGCCCGGTTACGAAACGCTGCCAATATGGTGAAACCCCTACAAGGTTCATTCCTGTCGCTATCACCGTGATAAGAAGAGAGCCGAGAACGGTTCCAAGAACAGTTGCGGAACCACCGGTCATGCTTGCTCCCCCGATGATCACCGCAGCGATGACGCTCATTTCCATGCCTTCGCCGACCGTAGGCTGTCCGGAACCGAACCGAGCCGCCGTTAATATACCTGAGAGCGCAGAAAGCGCTCCTGCGATTACATAAACGCCGGCGGTTACTACCGGGACATTGATTCCGGCATATTTTGCGGTTGTTTCATTGCCGCCGATAGCATAAATTTTTCTTCCAAAGACAGTACGGGTCAAAACGATATGCCAGATAATTGCAAGCACAAAAGCAACATAGACTATTAAGGGAATATGAAATAATTTTCCCTGGCCTATTTTTGAAAATGCTTCCGGAAGTGGATAGACCGGTTTTCCTTTTGTAATAACGAGTACAAGCCCACGGGCCATATACATACTGCCGAGGGTTGCTATCATCGATGGAATGCGTAAAAAAACCACGGTCAGTGCATTAAAAAGCCCGATAAGCGCTCCGACACTTAAACCGATGAAAATTGATACCGGAATTGACCATCCCCGAAACAACAAGACGCTGGTTATGAGCCCGCAAAGTGCGAAAACTGCGCCAACCGAAAGATCGAGTCCCTTTGCAATAATCAGTAAAGTCATACCAAAGGCAATGATGGCGGTATATGATGTATTGCGAAATACTTCAATAATGTTGTCGAAGACAAAAAAAACAGGATTTATAAAATTAATTACAATTGATAAAAGAATCAGTACCAAGAATATTCCAAGTTCTTTAGTCGCAACTAATCGCTTAAGCGATTTATTAAACATATAAACATACTCCTTACCCTCTTCATAAACCTTGGTTGTTTTGATGTATACTACAGGATGTACTGTTTGTCAAGTACCGTCAGACCAGGTGGATTCACATACCGTAGTTCTGCGCACCGGCAGAAAAGAATATGCCCCCAAATTACGTTATCGGGGG
>NZ_AEEA01000045.1 GCF_000297095.1 Treponema primitia ZAS-1
TGGACGCCCTGTTTTCCATAGTTCAGATGCCCAAGCCCATCCCGGTGGCTTCCGTTGGGGTAGACAACGCTGCCAACGCCGCATATTTTGCCTGTGAACTTCTTTCTATTAAATATACGGACTTGAAAGAGAAGTTGGCGGCCTTCAGGATCAAAATGAAAGCCGAATTTGCCAGGGACAATTCGTTATCAGCTAACGGAGGAGTGGATCTATGAGTGAGATCAAGCAGGGAGCCCAGCTGTACGAGGGCAAGGCGAAGAAGGTTTACGCAACAGACAGCCAGGATCAGGTTATCATCCATTATAAGGACGATGCTACCGCCTTTAACGGGGAAAAGAAGGGCCAGATCGAGGATAAGGGGGTGATGAACAATAAGATTGCCTCCGGTCTTTTTGAGCTGCTGGAAAAATCCGGCCTTCCCACCCATTTTATCTCCCGCCTTAACGAGCGGGATATGCTCTGCAAAAAGGTTACCATCGTTCCTCTGGAGGTGATAGTCCGGAATGTGGCCGCCGGTTCCATGGCAAAACGCCTGGGCCTTACCGAAGGGGCGGAGCTTAAAACTACGGTGTTTGAGCTTTCCTATAAGGACGATGCCCTGGGAGACCCTCTGATCAACGACTACCACGCGGTGGCCATCGGCGCCTCAACCTTTGAGGAAATCGAAAAAATTAAGGCCCTTACCTTTAAGATCAACGATGTGCTGTCCGCATTTTTTCTAAAGAAGGGGATCAAGCTTATTGACTTCAAACTTGAGTTTGGGAAAACCAATACGGGAGAGCTGGTTCTGGCGGATGAGATTTCCCCGGACACCTGTCGTTTCTGGGACGCCAAGACCAACGAAAAGCTCGACAAGGATAGGTTCCGCCGTGACCTGGGAAACGTGAAGGAAGCGTATATTGAAATCCTCAATAGAATTGGATGAAGACAAACTTCAACATGGAGTTTGTCTTTCGGATGAAGACAAACTCCATGAAGAGTGCGGGGTTTTTGGGGTTTTTCTCAATGATCCGGCACGGGATGCATCTTCCCTGGCCTACTACGGGCTGTTGTCCCTGCAGCACCGGGGGCAGGAAAGCGCCGGTATCGCCGCTGTTCACGAGAAACTGATAGACTGCCGGAAGGGGATGGGCCTGGTGGGGGATGTCTTTAACTCCGACACCATTGCCCAGCTCAAGGGTTCCGCCGCAGTGGGCCATGTGCGTTATTCCACCGCCGGCGGATCCCTCATCGAAAACGCCCAGCCCTTTGTAAGCCGCTTTAAGCTGGGGTCCATCGCGGTGGCCCATAACGGTACCCTTACTAACGCTGATGTGGTCCGGGAACTTCTGGAGGACGCGGGCATTGGGTTTACATCCTCCAGCGACAGCGAGGTTATCGTCAACCTGATCGCCAAAAACTACAAGAAGGGGCTGGAAAAGGCCCTGACCGATACGATCAAATTCATCAAAGGTTCCTACGCCCTGGTGGTTCTTACCGACGACGCTCTGGTGGGCGCCCGTGACCCCAACGGGATCAGGCCGCTGTGCCTGGGGAAGCTCAACGGAGGCTGGGTATTAGCCAGCGAATCCTGCGCTATCGACGCTGTGGGCGGGGAATTTGTCCGGGACATAGAGCCCGGGGAACTTATCATCATCAATAATGAGGATGTCCTCTCCTTCAGCTTTAGTGAGAAAACCCGGCGGGCGGTCTGTTCCTTTGAGTATGTCTACTTTGCCCGGCCTGACAGTATTATTGACAAGATCGATGTTTACGGTTCCCGGATACGGGCGGGGGAAATTCTTGGCCGGGAATCGGCGGTTTCCGCGGATCTGGTTATCGGAGTACCCGACTCGGGGGTTCCCGCTGCTATAGGGTATGGCAGGGCTACCGGGACGCTGTTTGGGTTGGGTATAGTAAAGAGTAAATATGTTGGGCGCACCTTTATTGCGCCGGATCAGATGACGCGGGAAAAGGCAGTTTCGGTAAAGCATAACGTGATCCACCGGGAAGTCCGGGGAAAACGGGTGGTGATCATCGATGACTCCATAGTCCGGGGCACCACCAGCAGACGCCTGGTTTCTATTTTACGGAATGCCGGCGCCAAGGAGGTTCATATCCGTATTTGTTCACCTCCGGTACGGTTCCCCTGTTACTTCGGTATCGACACGCCCCACCGGAAGGATCTTATCAGCAACGGTAATAGTGTTACTGAGCTTTGCAAGTCCCTGGGTGCGGATAGTCTTGCTTTTATTTCCGTGGAGGGGCTTTTGGAGTCCTTGGATGCCGATGAGGACCGATCCTACTGTCTGGGCTGCTTTATTGGGGAATATCCTATCCCGGTTTCGGGAGAAACGGAATAAAAAAGTTTAGTTGAAATCGGAAACGGAGATATTTGATGGATTATAAGCAGGCGGGCGTCGACATCGAGGAAGGTTATCGGGCGGTAGGAAAATACCGGGACCTGGCGGCTTCCACCGCCAACGCATCGGTGCTGAACGGCATAGGCAGTTTTGCGGGGATGCTCTCCATCGGGGATCTGGTTCGCGCCGGAAAAGGCATGGAAGAACCGGTCCTGGTCTCCGGGACCGATGGGGTTGGGACCAAACTGGACATCGCCTTTCGGCTGAAAAAGTACGACACCGTGGGTATTGATTGTGTGGCCATGTGTGTAAACGATGTAATCTGTCATGGCGCTCGGCCCCTTTTTTTCCTGGATTACCTGGCCTGCGGTAAACTGGACGCCGATGTGGCGGCGGATCTGGTTAAGGGCGTATCCGTAGGCTGCCGGGAAACCGGGAGCGTCCTCTTGGGCGGGGAAACTGCGGAGATGCCCGGCTTCTACGACGAGGGAAAGTACGATATTGCGGGATTTTCCGTAGGTATCGTTGATAAGAAAAATATTATTGACGGCAGGAACATTAAGGAAGGGGATATCCTGGTGGGCATAGCCTCATCGGGTCCCCATTCCAACGGTTTCAGTCTGATCCGTAAGGCCCTGCCGGACTTGAATGAAGACTTTGATGGTATGCCCCTGGGGTATGCCCTCCTGGAACCGACCCGGCTCTACGTTAAGCCCATCCTTGCCCTTCTGGAACAGATAGGTATCCGGGGCATGGCCCACATTACCGGCGGGGGCTTCTACGAAAATATCCCCCGTATGTTCGCCGCGCCTGCGGTTCTTGACGCGGTGATAACAACCGGTTCCTGGACTATTCCGCCCATCTTTGCCCGTATTACAGCCGGCGCCGCGGGTCTTGAAGAAAGAGGATTCGCTGCCCGGGAAGCAGGGGTAAAGCTGTTGGAAACAGACGCCGCTTTACGGAAACAGATGTTCAATACCTATAATATGGGTATCGGCTTTGTTCTGGCCCTGACGCCTGAGGATAGCAGAAAAGCTATCGAATTCCTGGATGGCAAGGGCTTTCCCACCTGGGAGATAGGCCGGGTAGAAGCGGGGAATGGGGTAGTGCGTTTTGAGTAAGGATACTGCGAAAAAGCCTCCATCGCCCCTTCTTACGATCCTTGTCCGCCTTGGTGGTTTAATAATTTTTGTTTTAGCGGCGTTCCTGTTTGCACATTTTGCTTTTTCGAGGCGATGATAGTGAATATTTTAGTGCTAGTCTCCGGGGGTGGTACCAACCTTCAGGCGTTGATCGATGCGGAGAAGGCGGGCCGTCTTAGGCCGGGGAGGATCGCCGGAGTTATTTCTGACCAGCAGTCGGTGTATGCCCTGGAACGGGCCAAGGCCGCGGGGATACCTATCTTAGTCGAAAAAGCGGGCAGCGGACTTTCGGACCGGCTTCTTCACGATGCTCGGAAAATGGACGCGGGGCTTATCATTCTTGCGGGGTTTCTTTCCATATTGGAAGGGGAAATTATCAACGGCTATGAGGGACGGATCGTCAATCTTCATCCGAGCCTGCTGCCGAAATTCGGCGGGGCGGGGATGTACGGCGAGCGGGTCCATCGGGCGGTACTGGAGGCTGGGGAAAAAGAGTCGGGCTGCACGGTGCATTTGGTAGACGCCGGTACTGACACAGGGCCTATCCTGCTGCAGCGGAAAGTTCCGGTGCTGCCCACGGATACTGCGGATTCACTGGCTGAGCGGATCCATACGGAAGAGCATATCGCCATTGTCGAGGCTGCGATCCTGATGGCTGAACGGTTAAGCAATAAATAGAGAGGTGTTTGTATGGAAAAGCGTTTTATTAAAAAGAGCGGCGAGGAGCTTTCCCTTTTGGGTTTTGGTTTAATGAGGCTGCCCTTAAAGGCCGGTACCCAGGAGATCGACAAAGCCCAGGCCTTGGACATGGTAGACTATGCCCGGGATAAGGGGATCAATTACTTTGATACCGCTTATATGTACCACGATGGAAACTCCGAATCCTTTGCCGGGGAAGCCCTGTCGCGGTATGACCGGAGCAGTTTTAATCTGGCCACTAAGATGCCCTTGATGTTTGTAAAGGTTGAAGCGGATGTGGAACGGATCTTTCAGGAACAGCTCAAGAAATGCCGTACCGAATATTTTGATTATTACCTGCTTCACAATATCAACAAGGACCATCTTCAGGTTGCCGAGACCTTCAAGATCTATGAGAAACTCAAAGAAAAGCAGAAGCAGGGGCTGATACGCCGCCTGGGTTTTTCTTTCCACGATCAGCCGGAACTGTTAAGGCAGGTGGCGCAGAAATACGATTGGGACTTTGCCCAAATACAGCTTAACTATCTTGACTGGGAACAGCAGAACGCCAAAGAACAGTACAAGATACTCACTAAAAATAATATTCCGGTGAATGTGATGGAGCCTGTCCGGGGCGGAACCCTGGCGGCCCTTTGCGATGAATCGACGCTGATCTTCAAAAACGCTAATCCTAATGTCAGTGTCGCTTCTTGGGCCATACGGTACGCAGCTTCCCTGGATGGAGTTCAGGTTGTTTTGAGCGGTATGTCCAGCATGGAACAGATGAAGGACAATATCAGTACCATGGAAAACTTTAAGCCCCTTAGCATAGAGGAGTATCAGGTGATCGATAAGGCCCTGATAGCCTACAAGACATCCGGGTCTATTCCCTGTACCGGCTGTCGGTACTGCATGGATTGTCCCCAGGGCATCGACATTCCCAAGGCCCTGGCAATTTACAATAACTACCTTTTTAACAAATCAAGGAACCGGCCTAATTATAATTTTAGTTTCGAGATGGAATACCGGGTACTTGGGGAAGAGAAGCAGGCCAATCACTGTGTGCAGTGCGGCGAATGCGCCGAGAAATGTCCCCAGCATATTGATATCCCCCACTGGATGACCCTTATAAATGAAGTACACCAGGCGCAATTACCTAAAAAATAACAGGAGAGATGATGAAGAAGCGGGCCTTAATTAGTGTTTTTGACAAGGACGGGATCCTGGAGCTTGCCTCGTATTTAAGCGGGGCGGGTTGGGAGATTTTATCTACCGGAGGAACCTCAAAGCATCTCCAGGAAAACAATATCCCTGTTACCGATGTATCGGCGGTTACGGGTTTTCCGGAATGCCTTGACGGCAGAGTAAAGACCCTGCACCCGGCGATCCACGCAGGGCTTCTTGCCCGGCGGGATGTGGCCTCCCATATGGAGACCCTGGAAAATCAGGGCCTTTCCACTATCGACTTGGTCTGTGTAAACCTCTATCCGTTTTTTGATAAGGTCCAGGCCGGGCTTTCCCTGGAGGAGACCGTGGAGTTTATCGACATAGGCGGGCCCACCATGCTTCGGTCCGCGTCGAAAAACTATCGGGATGTGATCGTCCTTACTGATCCTGCGGATTATGCTGAAACCATTCGGGGCCTCAAGGCCGGTCATGTTCCTGTGGAATTCCGTATGCGTCTGGCAGGGAAGGTGTTCAACCTTACCTCCGCCTATGACGCCGCTATTTCCCGGTACCTCCTGGGAACCGGAACTGCGGATACGGCGGAGGCCTATCCCAGCTATTGGCCCCAATCTCTGAAAAAATCTCAAGGCCTGCGTTACGGCGAGAACAGCCACCAGTCTGCGGCCTTCTATATCAATACGGATCGTCCCGGCGCTTTGGGCTCCATGGAGCAGCTCCAGGGTAAGGAGTTGAGCTACAACAATATTCGGGACCTGGATCTGGCCTGGAAGGCTGTCTGTGCCTTCGGCCTTTCTGCGGATAACACGCCGCCCCAGGGGGAGGATGATGTGGCCCGGCTTTTACCCGGATATACCCTCAAGGCATTGGGATCTCCGGTGTGCTGCGTGGCGGTTAAGCACAATACTCCCTGCGGAATAAGCCTGGGACGGAATCTGGTGGAAGCCTATGCCAAAACCTTTGCCTGCGATCCGGTTTCCATTTTTGGGGGTATCGTAGCTTCCAATGTGATCATGGATGTCGCCACCGCAGAAAAACTGGGGGAACTTTTCTTAGAAATAGTGGTGGCGCCGGACTTTGAGAGCGGGGCCTTGGAAATTTTCAAAAAGAAAAAGAACCTCCGGGTCATGAGGGCTCGCCGGGCTCCCCGAGAAAATCAGGAATGTGTTTCCGTGGACGGCGGCCTTCTGGTACAGGAATCCAACCGGAAGCTCCTGGAAAAATGGGATGTGGTTACCAAGGCTGCCCCTGAAAGTGCGGATATCCCTGATATGCTTTTTGGCATGCGGGCGGTGAGCTATGTAAAGTCCAACGCCATCGTGGTGGTGAAGGATGCGGCGGCGGTGGGCATAGGGGGCGGTGAGACCAACCGTATCTGGGCGGCGGAGCTTGCCCTGAACCGGAGCGCCCGCACCATTGCTGCGGCTGTTGAAAAAGGCGCGTCCGGCGCTATTAAGGCCGACGGCGCCCCTGCCCGGGTGCTTGCCTCGGACGCCTTCTTCCCCTTCCCGGACGTGGCGGAAGCCGCAGCCGATGCGGGGATACGAACCATCATCCAGGTGGGCGGTTCCCAGAATGACAATCTTTCTATCGAAGCCTGCGATAAGCTGGGGCTTGCCATGGTCTTTACCGGAACCCGGCATTTCAAACACTAATAGAAAAGGTATGCCCGTGGATTTTAAAAAGGATTTTGAAACCAGTCCCCTGTCAAAGGATGAAGCCCTGGACATTCTTGATCTAAATGATGGGGATTTAACAGAGTTGTTGGACGCCGCCTATGCCCTGCGGAAGAAGTACAAGGGTAAGATCGTGGGTGTGCAGCTCCTCACCAACGGACGGAGCGGGAACTGCTCCCAGAACTGCGCCTACTGTGCCCAGTCCCGGGAAGCAAAGTCGGATATCGAAACCTACCGCCTGGTCCCCTACGAAAAACTCTCCCGGGACGGACAGGCGGTTAAGGAAAAGAAGCTGGCCCGGCACTGCATAGGCTTGAGCGGTATCCGTTTCTCCGATTCGGAAATAGATGAATTCGCCGCCCATGTCCGGAACCTGAAAAAAGAAGCGGGAACACATATATGCTGTTCCATCGGTTTTCTTAGCCCCGCCCAGGCGGCGAAACTTAAAGACGCCGGGGTAAACCGGATCAACCATAACCTCAACACCAGCCGGAACTACTATCCCCAAATATGTACCACCCACAGTTATGATGAGCGTCTGGCCAATATCAGGATGCTCCAGGGCTTGGGCTTTGAAATCTGCAGCGGAGGAATAGTCGGCCTGGGGGAAAACAAGACCGATGTGGCGGATATGCTCCTTGAGCTGCGGGCGGTAAATCCCCAGTCGGTGCCCATCAATTTTCTCCTCCCCCTAAAGGGGACGGCTTTGGAAGGAAGCGATACCTCTCATCTCACCCCTGAATACTGTCTGAAGATCCTCTGCCTTGCCCGGCTCATGATGCCAAAATCGGATATACGCTGTGCCGCCGGAAGAGAAGTATATCTGAAGGGCCGGGAACGGGAGATGTTCAAAGCGGTGGATTCGATATTCGCTTCAGGCTACCTTACCGCCGGAGGACAGGGCATTGACGACACCATTAAGATTATCATTGATGCAGGGTTTGAATACCAAGCTCAAAATTAGGAATAACCACGGAGCTCACGGACAAAGACAATAATGTACTAAGTCCGTGTGGTCCGTGGTTGAATTCTAAATTCCTGCTTCCACAGACAGGGACAAAATGGTAAGATAATTTTATGAAGATTTTAGTTATAGGTTCCGGCGGTCGGGAGCACGCCATGGCCTGGAGCTTGGCCCAATCGAAAAATGTGGAAACAGTCTGGGTGGCTCCGGGAAACGGCGGTACTGCAGTGGAAGTTAAGTGTAAAAACACTCCGGCAAGTCTGGGCGACCCTTCGGTGTTGGCCGTAACAGAATCGGGGCAGGATGTCCTGATCGGCTTTGTTCAGCGGGAGGGGATAGCCCTCACCGTGGTTGGTCCCGAGCTTCCTCTGGCTGAAGGTATCGTTGACCGGTTCCGTGCCAAGGGGCTTGCCATAGTGGGTCCCTGCAAAGAGGCTGCCCGGCTTGAGGCGAGTAAGGTTTTCTCCAAATCATTTATGCGTAAATACGGTGTCCGCGCAGCCGGGAGCGAAAATTTTACTAACCTCGCAGAAGCCCTTAGTTATGCGAAAAAGCATTTTGATGGGAAGCAAGCGCCCTTAGTAATAAAGGCCGATGGACTTGCCGCGGGAAAGGGTGTGGTTATTGCTGCGGACCTTGCCGAAGCGGAGTGCTGCCTTGGCTCATTTATGAAGGATGGTTCCTTAGGCGCCGCCGGTTCCTCGGTGGTACTGGAAGAATTTCTTGAGGGCAAGGAAGTTTCGGTTCTGGCAGCGGTGAGCGTACAGCCCGGCGGCAAGGGGGTGATAAGGCCCTTTGTTTCCGCCCGGGATCACAAGCGCCGTTTTGACGGCGGCCAGGGCCCCAATACCGGCGGCATGGGTTCCATCGCCCCAGTACCGGATTTTACCCCCGCCGCACAGAAGGACTTCGAGACCGCCATCCTCCAGCCCACCCTCGGGGGCATGGAAGCCGAGGGTATGGATTACCGGGGCTTTATCTTCTTTGGTCTCATGGTAAAGGATGACCGTTGTTCCCTGCTGGAGTACAATGTACGCCTTGGCGACCCCGAAACCCAGGCGGTACTTCCCCTGGCAGATTTTGACTTTGCCGGTCTCTGTTCATCAATCCTGGATGGAACCCTGGCCGCATTTCCCCTCAACTGGAAGCCCGGTGCGGTCTGCGCTCCCGTGGCGGTGGCCGATGGCTACCCCGGCGCTTACCGCAAGGGGGACCCTATCACCCTGGACGCAGCGGCCCTCGCCAAAACCGGCGCCCGTATCTTTATCGCCGGAGCCCTATTGGATGAAGGCGCGGCCGTACCGGTTCTTCGTAGCTCAGGCGGCCGGGTCCTGGCAGCCTCCGCCTGGGGCGCCGATGCTGATCAGGCCTGGACCAAGGCCTACGAAGCCCTGGGGGCGCTCAGCTTTGCGGGTATGGCTTATAGGAAAGATATAGGGCGAGAGTAGGGCCAGCTCTATTATTTTTTCCCTAGTCCCAGGTAGTAGGTTTCAAAAGATTCGCTGCGGCAAGCTTCGGGTTTGAAGCTTTTGCCGGTTTTAAAAAGTTCCCGTATGCGTTTGAGTATCGAAGCGGTGTCTCCGCCTTGGAACACCTTTACTGCGAGGCTGCCGCCGGCAACCAGAGCGGTTTCGGCATAGCAGAGGACCGCCTCCGCCAGGGCCAGGGAACGGAGGGTGTCCACGGAACGGTTCCCCGTAGTGGCCGGGGCAGCATCGCTCATCACCAGGTTGAATGGGCCCCGGGCGTGGATGGCCTCCCGGATTTCCGCCTCGGTGATATCCCCCTGGATAAAACAAAAGTTCTCCCCATCAAAAAGACCCTTGTCGTACTGCCGGGAAAGGGGGGAAAGGTCTACGGCGGTGAGCAGGCAGCGCTTGTCCTGTTTCTGTTGGAAATACCGCAGGGCATAGAGACTCCAGCTTCCCGGGGCGGCCCCCAGGTC
This sequence comes from Treponema primitia ZAS-1, assembly GCF_000297095.1. Taxonomy (NCBI): domain Bacteria; kingdom Pseudomonadati; phylum Spirochaetota; class Spirochaetia; order Treponematales; family Treponemataceae; genus Treponema; species Treponema primitia. The sequence goes on from NZ_AEEA01000045.1 coordinate 9,933, forward strand.
CAGGACCTTTAACGCCGCCGAGCCGGTGGGGGGACGGAACAGCCCGAACTTTTCATCCATCTCCTTCAGCTTGTATACCGAACGGGCGGGGTAACCCTCTTTCTGCGCCTTTAGAGACCAGTGGTCCGGTTTTTCGTAGTTTGCCATGCTTGTCCCTTGGGGGCTTTAATATACAATTTGCCCCGTGTAAAATGGGGCATGGACCCACAGTATACCCATCGTTTAGCAAAAATAGAAGCTGTTTTAAACGCCCAATTACCGGAAACCCCGGATCTTCCCTGGGTAGGCGGTAATTTTCCCGCTCTACCCGGCGCGGTTTCCCCAAGCTTGGTAAAGTCTCTTACCCTTCCGGGCTGGGACCTTATCTCCCGGGGAGGCAAGCGGTGGCGGCCCCTGCTGACTACCCTGATCTGCGAGAGCCTTGGCGGGGGCGATGGGGCGTTGCCACTGGTTCCATTGGTGGAACTGCCCCACAATGCCAGCCTCATCCACGATGATATTGAGGATAGTTCCGATGAGCGCCGGGGAAAGCCTGCGGCGCACATACTCTACGGAACCGATACGGCGATCAATGCCGGCTGCTTTCTGTATTTCCTTCCCCTCACCTGTGTTGAGGCCTGGGATGCGCCGCTTGAACTGAAAAACGCCGTGTACCGTCTTTGGGGGGAGCATATGCGGCGGCTCCACCTGGGGCAGGCCATGGACATTGCCTGGCACCGGGACCATGCCTCTTTGCCAGGTTTGAATGAATACGACCTGATGTGTCGTCTTAAAACCGGTTGTCTGGCCAGATTCGCGGCGATCCTCGGTATTTACGGGGCAGCTGCTTCCGGTGGAATATCCGTGGAGAAGGTTGACGAATGGGCCGGGACACTTGGGGATGCGGCGGAGAAACTAGGGGTGGGTTTCCAGATTTTAGATGATGTTAAGAATCTGACCACCGGTAACCCCGGCAAGAAACGGGGTGACGATATTGTGGAGGGAAAAAAGAGCCTTCCCGTACTGCTCTATCTCCACGGGCAGAAGGACGCCGCCGCATTGGTAAGCCGCTGCTTTCAGGCAGCCAGGGTTTCGGGGATAGGCGCGCCGGAGGTGGAGGAGCTTATCGTTGAGCTGGATCGTTCTGGGGCGCTGGCGGAAGCTAAAGCTCGGGGACTTTCCCTCATTGCCGAAGCCCGGGAGGCCTTTCTCGGTACTTCCAGCGAAGCGTCCTGCGGTGAGCTGCTTGCGGGGTTGATCGATTCGATTAGTTAGGGGGGAGGCATGAAGAGGATGCTGGAAGCTGAAATATGGACCATTGCCCGGATGGATGACGGAACTGCGGTGCTTCTGCGGCCATTAGGCTCCGCTGTCGCGGTCCCAATTTTTATCGGGGAAAGCGAAGCCCAGGCCATACTCCTCGGGTTGGGGGATGTGTCAGACCGAAGGTCTGTAGACCGAAAGTCCGCAGATCTTAAGTCTGCGGTTTCCCGGCCCCTTACCCATGATCTGCTTCTGGAACTTATCAAAAAGGAAGGGCTTACGTTGTACCGGGCGGAGGTTCACGATTTAAGCGATAATATCTTCTATTCTCGGCTGCTCCTTACGGGCAGGGAATTTTCCGAAAAAACTCCACTGATCCTGGATTCCCGCCCTTCCGATGCCCTTGCCTTGGCGGTTCGTTGTAAATGCCCGGTTTTTATTGCCCCAAAGGTGGTGGATCAGGCAGGGTTGCCGGTGGAGTTTTTCCTTGACGCAGTTGGTGATAATACGGGGATTTCTGCCGATACTGATATAAGGAAATTAAATGGTCATGATCCGGATTTGTTCGGTTTTATTGCCCGGCGGGAGACGCTCCAATTGGAATTGAATCGAGCAGTAGCCGCTGAAGAATACGAAAAGGCTGCGGAAATACGGGATGTTCTGGCCTTGTTGGATAAGGAAATACGGGATGAATAAAAGTAACCCCACTTTTTTAATTATTGTAATTGCCTATTATAGAAAAGCCGTGTAAAATACAATGATGGAAAAAATAATCAGACTGGTCATGGTTTTTTCTCTTGTTTATTTTTCCCCCTTCCCTGGTTATTCCCCCGGAATTATGAGGGAGGCTGCCTTTAAAAAACCCCCAAAGTCTAAGATTCTCGATGCCGAAAACGGTATGGGTATGCCCTATATCGAAAATGCCGCACTGACCTTGCCGGAATCTGCGGGCTTATCCCTCAATTCTGATGCGGATGCTTCCCTAGCCGGTATGCCGGAGCCGGAGGCCTATTCAAAACCTCAGATGCTGCTCAGTTTTTCCTATAAGGTTCAGCAGGGTGATACTATCGGGGTGCTTGCGGAAACCTTCGGCCTTAACCAGGATACCCTGTTATCCTTGAACGGTATTAAAAATTCCCGGCTGCTTCAGATAGACCAGATACTTAGAATCCCCAATCAGGACGGTATCCTTTATACCGTAAAAACGGGGGATACCCTCGCTGCGATTGCTGAAAAATACGAGACCAGCCCCGAAACTATTTTAACGGCAAACGAGCTTTTCTCGGAAAACATAAATCCCAAGACCAGCCTGTTTATCCCCGGCGCCCGGCTTTCTCCGACGGATCTCCAGGAAATCAACGGGGACCTTTTCCTCTGGCCTATCCGGGGTTATATTACTTCTCCCTATGGCTACCGGCCCAGTCCCTTTACCCGGGAGCGGCAGTTCCACACCGGTCTTGATATAGGCGCCCCCCAGGGGACTCCTATACGGGCGGGCATGGCGGGCAGAGTTTCCTCCGTCGGTTATGACGCCACCTCCGGTAATTACGTGGTGATTACCCATCATTCCGGATACCGGACCCTTTACGCTCATATGAGCGTTGTCAGAACAAAGACCGGCGCCTATGTCCGTACCGGGGATATTATAGGAGACGTTGGCAGTACCGGTTTAAGTACGGGCCCCCATTTGCATTTTACGGTTTACAAGAACGGTGTTACGGTTAATCCTCGGGCATTGATTAAGTAATCCTAATCGTTAAGTACCGAATCGATAAGATTTTTAAAATTTCGGTCCAGACTTTTTAGGGTTTCTTCATCCGGGTTAAGGATGCTTTCGTTTATATAACTAATCCCATCACGCTCGGCAATAATTTCTTTTTCTTCTTCCAACGCCGTTTCTGCATCTTCGACCACCGGCGTTTCGTCTTCGGCTTGTGCCTCAAGTATTTCAATTTCTTCGTATGACGCCGCAAAAAAAGGCTTGGAGAGCAGGGGTTTTACGAAATCGGTATTCAGTGGTTCCGCTTCGGCTTCCAGGGAATCATCTGGTTCTATCAGCCCTTCCTTTTCAAGGGATTCAAGGTTTTCTGAAGGCTCGGGCTCAAATTCCACTTCGGATAAAGCTGAAAAGATGGCGGTAAAAGGAGATTGAATTTCAAAATCATCGACCATGGATTCTGCGGCTTCTTCTTTTGCCTTTTCAACTTCCTCCGGAACAGGGCTGAATTCAATCTCGCTGGCCAGGCTGCTCATATCCTTATCGGAGGTATCATCGGAGCCCCCTAATTCCGAAGCATCGATCTGCTCGAATTCCGGTATCGCTTCCAGGGGCTCAATTTCTTCCAGTTCTTCCAACTCCGGCTCTACCTCCACCACCGGCTCTTCGATCGCTAATTCTTCTGTCTGTACCGGTTCTTCTCCTTCCAACTCTTCCAGGTATTCCGGTACCTCCAGCGTTTCCAGAGAAACTTCTTCCAGGATCATTTCCGTTGAGGCCGATTCATGTTGTATGTCTTCCATCGCCCCTATTTCATCAATGGCTTCGGCTTCTTCCAGCTCTTCCAGGTCAGGAGTGGAGGGTGGAGTTTGGATAGGTATTCCCGGCATTTCCTCCGCCGGTTTGGATGGCGGGGATATTACGGGGGCCGTGGCGAGGAACCGGTTCAGGATGGTCTTGAGTTTTTCTTCGTCGATGGCGGTTCTTCTTTCTGCCCGGCCACCGATGATCGCAAGGAGATCTTCCCAGGATTTATCAATAAAAACATCAATTTCTGTGGGGTCCTCGGCTTTTATGCCCCGTTTTAATTCGGAATGAACGTCCTCTTTACGCTGCTCAAGCTCTTTTCGCCAGTGGTTCAGGTCAAAATCGCCCTTGTGTTCATAATATTCTTCGATCAGATTGATCTGCAGCCGTTTTAGCCTGTTCTGGATAATCGTCATATTGTCCTGACGGATGTTGAGGAGCAGGAAAATGATGAGATAGACGGTGATGAGGAACGAAGCGAGGAGTATGATCCTCATGGCTAGGGGGAAACTCAGTATGGATTCGTTTACCAGACGTCCTATATAGATACCCTGGGAAGTTTTTTCGGAGATAAGGGCCAGGTTCGTTTCCGTAAGACCGGATTTGAGCCTACCCAGGGAAAGGATATTTTCACTCCAAACCTGGGAGATGAGAGGAATCAGGGTACTTTTCCCCGTAAAGGGAAGGCCCGTAACCATTCCCGGAGGTTCGGAGATGATAGTTACATCCTCCCCAACCTTTATCCGCCCCTCGGTGACCATCTGTTCCATCACGGCCCTTACGGATAGGGAGAAAATAGCGGTTCCCCGGTATACTTCAAAGGAATCGTAGAAGGGATGGGAAAAGAGGATCCGTTCCCCGGCCTCGTCCAGAATCAGCCTTGGGTCTCCCCGATCCGGAACTTCTATCTGCCAATAGGGGATATAGCCGGAACTGCTGTCACTGCGGGTATCATTGTAATTCCGGTACGCAATGGATGTCTGATTCTGGCGCAGGATATCGGGCTGCCAGGTGGAGTAGTGGATACGACTCCCCGCAGCATCGATGAACCGCACCGACTGGAACCCACCCAAGGATTCCAGCAGGGTTCCGTAAATGTTTGCCCGCCGGACGATATCTTCCCCTTCCAGGTTGGAAAGAAAGCTCCGCCGTACCGCATCTTCCTGCAGGGTGGCGGCAAAGCGGATCTGCAATTCCTCTAGAAATTTCTCTATGACTTCGGTATCCTCGGCAATTTCCCGGCTTACGGCCTTGGTTACGGCCGGGTTATAGAACCGGGTTTCCACCAGCTCAAATAAGCCCGTAAACGTCAGGGCTGAAAAACCGGCGAATAAAACGACGGAAATGAGTAAGCTCAGTACGGCCTTCCGAGAAATAACCACTAACAAATCCTGCCAAATTCAGATATATATTCTATTATAGGTGATTTGGGGTGCTTAGTATAGGCTGGGCTTATCCCTTTTTTGTCATCCTAATTCTGTGTTAGAATACTCTTTAAGGAGATACCCATGCCCGAACCAGCTAAAAGAGACCCCAAAGCCCCAAGATTTCTTCAAATTACCATCAAGGACAGCGAGGGTAAAGAGTGGACCACAACTATTGCCCAGCCCAAAGACTTTTCCTCCGGATCGGTCGGCTTTTATGGATCCGAAAAGGCAACCAATCCGGAAAGTGGCGAGCGATATCAGTGCGGGCTGACCTTTACGCTTATTGGGTCAAAGCCGGGGAAATAGAAATGATCGCACGAAAAAAATAATTAAAAATAAATTAATTGCAAAAAGAAGACTTGGATTAAAACAAATTTCAGAAAATATACTGTGGACACATCTTTAAATCTGTGAATATATATTTGCCGCATTTTTTACACTTGCGTAATGCTCTGGACATATTGATTTCTCTGGGTATAATTTTTATTATTATCCATATCCTGAATATCCAAAAGAAGATTTATTTGTTTTAAAATGTACTGCTGATAAGCAGGCGTAAGTTCTTTATAAAGTGCAATTAGCTTGGTGTATTCATTTTCAGGATTATGATCAAACATTTCACCTTCGCCATCACGAAGCCATTTTTCACTAACCGCAAAGGAAGCGCAGATAAGTTTAATAACCCGGTCGTTAACTCTCCGCCTATCAACTTCAATCCCCGCAAGGTATCCGCTGGACAAGGATATAACCTGGGAGAATTTAACTTGAGAAATGTTTAGCACAGCCCGCACTTGGGCTATGCGCCGATTAACTGATAGGGAAGCATCGTTTATAACTTCCATCTGGTACTACCTTTTTGAAAAACATCGCCCCCACACATAACTCCTCTTTCAGGGTGGTAAATTTCAAGGGGATTCATATTTTGAGGCAAATGAATACAGAATAAAAAATTACCGGAAATCCTGTTTTTATATCCTAGTATACCTATCGGGGGGGGGGGGGGGGTACAAACATTAACATTTTTTACTGACATAGTACTAATCCCTCTTTTTTTACAAAAAATCCATTGATTTGTCATATACTATTATAGAATGCCATTTAGGATCAAGTAAACATTGTGTAAACGGGAAAAAATGAGCTTTTCCGTCAATATTTAAAATGGTAGTTCCTTTTCCTTTAATAGGATGTCATAGTAAAGCCATGGCTGAATTGCACACGACTGAAATTGCCCCCACCCGGGCTTTCCTTATCAGCATTCGGGATGGTAAATCCGATGCGGCGGAGGCGGAATCCCTGGCGAAGGAGCTTGTTGGGTTGGCGAAGACCCTGGGCTTTGAGATTGCCGCCCAGGAGAAGGTCCATATCCGGGAGCATCATCATAAATTTGGACTGGGGACCGGGAAGGCTGACGAGATTGCCGGAAAGGCTGCGGAACTGGGGGTGGATTGCCTGGTTTTTGACGGTGAGCTCAGCCCCTCCCAGCAGCGGAACTGGGAACGGCTTACGGGGATTGCCGCAGTGGACCGGCAGGAGCTTATCATCCAGATATTTGCCGGACGGGCCAGAACCAGGGAGGCGGAAATCCAGGTTGCCCTGGCGGAGCTTTTCTACTCCCTGCCCCGGCTGACCCATAAGTACATCGACCTGTCCCGGCAGCGGGGGGGACGTTATGGGACCAAGGGGTCCGGGGAGACCAAGCTGGAAACCGACCGGCGTCAGGTGGAGCAGCGTATATACCGGCTTAAGGAAGAATTGGCGGAGGTGCGCAAGCAGCGGGCGGTCCAGCGGAAGAAGCGGGACAAGGAATCGGTGTCCTGCACCCTGGTGGGTTACACCAATTCGGGGAAGTCCAGCCTGCTTAACGCCCTGACCGGCGCAGAGGTTTTGGCGGAGGACAAGCTCTTCGCCACATTGGACGCCACCACCCGGGTCCTCCCCGCCAAGGGACGCAACTTGGTTATCACCGATACTGTGGGCTTTATCCGTCGGCTGCCCCACGCCCTGGTGGACGCCTTCCGCTCCACCCTGGAAGAGGCTGTCCAGGCGGATCTGCTGATCCACGTCCTGGACGCCTCGGACCCGGATATGGATGCGTATTTTGAAACTACCCTTTCGGTACTCCGGGATCTGGGGGCAGACAAAAAACCTATGCTCACGGCGCTGAACAAGATCGACTGCCTGGAGCCATCTCCGGATGCCCTGGAATCTCTGCTCCGCCGCTACCCCGGCGGTATTCCTGTTTCTGCATTGAGCGGCGCCGGGCTGGATGAACTGAAAGCGCGGATGATCGACGCCCTTTCCGGTCCGGTTCGGCGTTTCCGCTTTCCCCCGGACCGTTCCGACCTGGCAGCTCTGGTACACCGGAGCGGGACGGTGCTGCAGGAAACCTATGAAGGAACTTACATTGAACTGGAAGCCCAGGTAGAAGAGGATGTGGTGGGAAAACTGCGGGAGTACCTGGTTGATACATGAAGGTGGAAACTGAAATAAAGCAGGAAAATAAGTAATTTTATTTCAGTTTTACTTGCAAAAATGAAATAAGAATGATAAAATGAAGTCGTTATTTCAGTTTTATATTTGAAACTGAAATAAGCGCCTTATAAAGACGCTGTTATTTCATTTTCAGGCAGGAAGGTATGCAACTTGAGGCGAAATTTCCCCTGTATAACCGGGCAGGTTATCTTAAAGCTCAATTAAGCGGGGAGGCGCGGTATTTTTCGTTTCTCCCAAGCCCCCTACAGTCCATAACCCTGAACGGGCTGGATGATTCCTTCTATTTTTTAATGGCCCAAACCAGGCATCAAATTGGGGTTCTTGATGTACTTTCTTCCCGAATTCCAAACATGGACCTGTTTATTTCCATGTATGTCCGCAAAGAGGCGCTCTTATCATCCCAAATAGAAGGGACCCAGGCGACCCTGGACGATATTCTCGATCCCCAGGCGGAACGGAACCGCAATCTCAACGTGGCGGAGGTCATCAATTATATAAAAGCAGTTCACCATGCCCTGGATCGCCTGGGGAAATTGCCCCTCTGTATCAGGCTGCTCAGGGAAACCCACGGGATACTCTTGGCAGGTAACCGGGGTGGGGAAAAAGCCCCGGGCGAATTTCGGCGTACCCAGAACTGGATAGGCCCCGGGGGAAGTACTATTAAAACCGCAAGTTTCGTTCCGCCGGCCCCGGAGGATCTGGCCCCGGCCCTGGATGATCTGGAACGGTTCATCAACGACGATATCCCGCTTACGGCGGAGTTTGCCGTTGATCCCCTTATTAAGGCCGCCCTGATTCACTATCAGTTTGAAACCATCCACCCTTTTCTGGACGGAAACGGCCGCATGGGCAGGCTTTTAATCATCCTCTACCTCTGTGAAAAAAAACTGCTCTCCAAGCCGGCGCTGTATATTTCCTGTTTTCTAAAACAGAACCAGGCGGAATATTACAACCGGCTCAGTGAAGTCCGACGAAGGGGTTCCTATGAGCAGTGGATACACTTTTTCATACGGGGCATCAAGGACACGACGGAAGACGCCATTGGTGCGATAGAACAGATGACAGCCCTGCGGGAGCGGAATACCGGGCGCATCGCCGCCCTGGGAAGATCCGCCAAAACAGCCCGGAAGTTGTATGATTATATTGAACGGAACCCCATTATCGAGATCGGCAAAACCGCGGAGGACCTGGATCTTTCCTTTAATACTGCGGCAAAGGCGGTGAACCACCTGACAACTCTGAACATCCTCCGTCCCACCGCCGATGCCAAGCGGAACCGCTGTTTTGCCTATGAGGACTACCTGGCTATACTGCGAAAGGATACGGAGTAGCGCAACGCCTACCCCTTCCTGAACACCAAGCCTTCTGTCTTTCCGTCAGAAGCCCGGTCTGCAACCACGGTTTCCCCGTCCTTGATCTTTCCGGCGATGATCCCCTTGGCCAGGGGGTTTTCCAGATCCGACTGTATGGTCCGCTTTAAGGGCCGCGCGCCGAAGAGGGGATCGTAACCCCGCTCCGCCAAAAGATGTTTAGCGCCGTCGGTGACCGTAAGGGTGATCTTCCGGTCCAAAAGCCGGGCGGAAAGGCGCTTGAGCTGGATGTCCACAATTTTACTGATCTCGTCCCTGCCCAGGCGGTTGAATATCACTGTCTCGTCGATGCGGTTTAAGAATTCTGGACGGAAACTCTGTTTGAGGAGTTCCATCAACCCATCTTTAATTTCATCGGGGTTTTTGGTTCCCAAAATCAGGTCCGATCCGAGGTTACTGGTCATAATAATGATCACGTTCTTAAAGTCCACCACCCGGCCCTGACCGTCGGTGAGCCGGCCATCGTCGAGGATCTGGAGGAAGACGTTGAATACCTCCTGGTGAGCCTTTTCGATTTCGTCAAAGAGAATAACGCTGTAGGGACGGCGGCGTACCGCTTCGGTAAGCTGGCCGCCCTGCTCGTAACCCACATAACCCGGGGGCGCCCCGATGAGACGGCTTACGGAATGTTTCTCGCCGTACTCGCTCATGTCGATCCGGGTCAGGGCCTTTTCATCGTTGAAGAGAAAGTCCGCCAGGGTTTTTGCCAGTTCCGTCTTGCCCACGCCGGTGGGGCCGAGGAACAGGAATGAGCCCAGGGGACGGGCTGCGTCGGAGAGCCCGGCTTTGTTGCGCCGTATGGCGTCCGCCACCGCTTCTACCGCAGAACGCTGGCCCACCACCCGCTGTTCCAGTACCTTTTCCAGTTCCAGGTACTTCTGCAGTTCCCCGCTGAGCATCTTTGAAACGGGGATGCCCGTCCAGGTTGATACTACCTGGGCAATATCTTCTTCGCTCACCTCTTCCCGGAGCAGGGCCGGCGTACCCTTGCCGGTGGAGCTTTCCCGCTTCGCCTCCATGAGACCGGTGAGCCGGGTCAGTTCTTTCTGCGCATCGGGGATCAGGCCGTGTTTCACTTCCGCAGCCTTTGATAAATTTCCTTCCCGCTCCCAACGGGCTTCTTCAATGCGCAGTTCTTCTATTTTTTGTTTGATCTCCCGGATCTTCTGAATGTCCTGTTTTTCGTTATCCCACCGGGCTTTCATGGCGTCCCGTTCGGAGCTGAGGTCGGCGATTTCCTTTTCCAGCTTTTGCAGCCGGTCTTTGGATGCACCGTCCTCCTCACGCTTCAGCGCCTGCTGTTCGATGGAGAGCTGCAGCAGCCTGCGTTCCAGCTTGTCCAGTTCCGTGGGCCGGCTGTCCAGCTCCATCTTGAGCCGGCTCGCCGCCTCGTCCACCAGGTCAATGGCCTTGTCCGGGAGGAAGCGGCTGGTGATGTACCGGTCCGACAGTGTTGCTGCGGCAACCAGGGCCTCGTCTTTAATCCGCACCCCATGGTGCACCTCGTAGCGTTCCTGCAGACCCCGCAGTATCGCTATCGTATCTTCCACGGAAGGCTCCGCAGTATAGACCTGCTGGAAGCGCCGTTCCAAGGCGGCGTCCTTTTCGATGTGTTTGCGGTACTCGTCCAGGGTGGTGGCGCCTATGCAGCGGAGTTCCCCCCGGGCCAGGGCGGGCTTCAACAGGTTGGATGCGTCGGTAGCCCCCTCTGCGGCCCCGGCTCCAACCAGGGTGTGGAGCTCGTCGATGAACAGTATTATGTTTCCGTCCGCAGCCTGGACCTCGTGGATCACCGCCTTAAGCCGCTCCTCAAATTCGCCGCGGAACTTGGCCCCCGCCACCAGGGCCCCTAAGTCCAGGGCCAGGAGCTTCTTCCCCTTGAGCCCCTCGGGTACATCCCCGGCAACGATACGCCGGGCTAAGCCTTCGGCGATAGCGGTTTTCCCTACACCGGGTTCGCCGATGAGAACCGGATTGTTCTTGGTGCGGCGGGACAGGACCTGCATTACCCGGCGAATCTCCTCGTCCCGGCCTATTACCGGGTCCAGCTTTTCCTGCCGGGCCAGGGCGGTGAGGTCCCGGCAGTATTTGTCCAGGACCTGGTACTTACCTTCGGGGTTTTGGTCCGTAACCCGGGTGTTCCCCCGCACCTGCTTCAGCGCGGCGAGGATAGCGTTTTTGGTGACCCCGGCTTTTTTAAGAAGTTCCGCAACCTTTCCTTCCCCGGCGGTAATGGCGAGAAGGATATGCTCGGTGGAAATGAAATCATCCTTTAAGGAGGCAGCTTCATTTTCCGCCTTGGCCAATACCTTGGAGGCTGCGGAGGATAAGTAGATCTGTGCAGCATCGCCGAAAATTTTAGGATTCGCCGTAACCAGGGCTTCAGTATCGGTTTTGATCCGGTCCGCATTGGCCCCGATTTGCTTGATAATAGGCAAAACAATGCCATCTTCTTGGCTAAGCAGGGCCAGAAGCAGGTGTTCGGTTTCAATCTGGGAATGGTCATTTTTTTGGGCAATTCCGGAGGCCGCATTAACAGCTTCCTGCGCTTTAACGGTTAATTTTTCGAAATCCATGGTTTTTTTCCTTATAATTATAAGATACAGAAAGGGACAGGGATGGACAAGAAAAAGGTGTATTCATTGCTATTGCCAATATATTCCTAGTAATATAGTATGTTAAATAGGATAAGAGGTTTAATATGAACTATAATTTTGATGAACCCCTCAACCGCAGGGGTTTCGGCAGTACCAAGTGGGATACTACTGCGGGAGACGTGCTCCCCATGTTTGTGGCGGATATGGATTTCAAATCCGCCCCGGCGATTATTGAGGCGATACAGGCAAAGCTGGACCATGGCGTTTTTGGTTACGGCCGGGACCAGGAATTCCCCGGGGTAATCAAGAAATGGTTCCAGGATGAGTACAAGGTAACCATTAAGGAGGAGTGGTTGACACTGCTCCCGGCGATTGTCCCGGTCCTTGCGGCGGTAAGCCGCCTGCGGGAGGGTCGGGTCCTGATCAACACCCCCAACTACCATGTGCTCCTGGCCGCTCCGGGTAAAGCCGGGAAAGGGACGATCCTTTCACCTTTGAAAAACACCGAAGAGTATTACGAGATCGATTTTGACGATCTGGCAAACCGCATTCAGGATGATGTTAAACTTTTCTACCTTTGTAACCCCCAGAATCCTGTGGGGAGGGTCTATAAATACGAAGAGCTAAGGGAATTAAGCCGTTTCGCCCAGGAGAGGGGGCTTATCGTCATATCCGATGAGGCCCATTGCGGCCTGGTGTATGACCGCCCCCACCTTCCCTGGTTCTCGGTAGATGAATACGCCGCTAACCAAAGTATCACCATCATGGGGCCCGGAAAAACCTACAATATGGCGGGACTGCCCTTTGGTTTTGCGATCATCCCCAACCCGGTTCTTCGGGAGGAATTCGTCAAAACCTGCTATGCCCTGTCCAATCCGGGAATTCTCAACGTGGCTGCAGCGAAGGCTGCCTATGGATCTTCCCGGGAATGGCATCTGCAGTTGGTGGATTACCTCAAGGGGAACCGGGATTACCTGGAAAAGGAACTTAAATCTATCTCCGGAGTAAAATTTACCCATGTGGAGGGTACCTACTTACAGTGGATCGATTTCCGCCCCCTGGGAATACCGAACCCCTACCAGTGGCTGCAGGACAAGGCCAAAATCCTCCCCAACAATGGGAAGCCCTTCGGACTGGACGGCTATGTGCGGATCAATTTCGGAACAACCCGGGCCAGGTTGGAGGAAGCGGTTAAGCGGATTAAGGACAATCTACCTAAGGGGTAACATGGCGATAAAACTATGCTATAATTTATAAGAACACCATACAATTTTACAAAGGGATATTTATGGTCATAGGGATACGGGATATAGCGGCAGCGGCGGGAGTTTCAGTTTCCACGGTATCCAATGTGATGAACAACCGGCCCAATGTGGGGGAAGCAGTCAGGGCCAGGGTGCTGAAAATTTGCAAGGAGATGAATTATATCCCCAATGCCGCCGGGAAGAGCCTTAAATCCAGGAAAAGCAAAACCATTCTATTTAACTTTAGCGATTTTGACCGGAGTTTCTATTTAGAAATTATTGAGGGGATCAACGATTATGCCGGGGCTAACGGCTACGATCTGATGATCTGTACCACCAAGTCTTGCGAAAAGTACATGCATAACAGCCTAACCGATGGCTGTATCATCCTTGATGGGCGGATGAAAACCGAAACACTCCTTAGAGCGGCCCGGGAACAGTATCCCATCGTGACGCTTGACCGGGTATTGGCCGTTCCCCATCCCCATATCAAGAGTCTGGTGGTGAATAACTACGATCCCGTAAGCGAAATGATGGAGGAAATCCTGCGCCGGGGATACCGGAAATGCGCTTTTATAGGCGGCCCCGAGCATACCGATGACAATAAAGAGCGATTCCAGGCTTTTTTAGATGTGTTGAACAAAAGCGATATCCCTTTTCGGCGGGAAAATTATTTTTCCGGGGATTACCGGGAGAACAGCGGGGGCCAGGCGGTAAAGATCCTCATGCTGGCGGAAGAGCTGCCGGAAATCCTGATATGCGCCAACGATAACATGGCCATAGGCGCCATGAAAGCCCTGCAGGAACGGGGGCTTAGGATACCTGAGGATGTGGCCATAACGGGTTTTGACGACTGCGAACGGGCTGAAACCCTGGGGCTTACCACCGTGACCATCCCGAATTATGAGCGGGGCTATTTGGCCGCCCGTTCTTTAATAGAAAACATAAACGGGAAAAATAATTTTGAACCCATGAAAATTTCCGCGGCGGTAACCTGGCGGAAAACCGTGGCGCCGATTTTTATCAATAATAAGTAAAATTTACTTCATTTTACTATTTTTATTTTATCAAAATACTCCGGAAACAGCAATTATCAGGCATAATCTCCTTAATTAAGATAATAAACCATAGGATCTCATAAAAATAATAAAAAAAGCGTTGACAGATCAAAAAACCTGGCTTATCATTAGTAAAACGTTTTATAACGATTTATTTTATGGAGGATGCTTATGAAAAATCATGTAAAGGCAGGAACTTTGGTATTGATCGGATTGGCCCTATCTTTGCCCCTTTATGGGGGAGGGTCAAAGGATGCCGGTGGGAATAAGTTTGTTATTTTCCAATCGAAGGTAGAAATTACCACCCAGCTTGAGGCGGCCGCCAAGGCTTATCAGAAGGAAACAGGGGTGGAGGTGGAAGTTTGGAGTACCACCGGGGACGACTATTTCCACCAGCTGCGAACCCGGATTGCCAATAACCAGGGACCTACCCTCTTTTCCCTGACCCCGGGGGCAGAAATCACCCAGGTGGCGAATTACCTTGAGGATTTGAGCGCCCTGCCCTTTGTTAAGGACATCGCGGATTCCATGCTTTCCAAGAGCAGCGGTAAGGTTATCGGCATACCCTACACGGTGGAAGGTTTTGGTTTGGTTTACAATAAGAGCCTTACCAACCCTGCCGCTGTCCGGGATTACAATTCCTTTGTAAAGCTGCTGCAGGATTCCAAAGCAGCGGGGATTAACGGCGTTGGTCTTTCGCAGGAAAGCTATTTCCTCATCGGCCACATCCTTAACACTCCCTTTGCGGTGATGCCTAATATGGAACAGTATATGGACCGGCTCGCCAAGGGAGAAGTAAAGATGGCGGACACCAAGGAATTCCAGGAATTCGCCCGGTTTTATGCCGCCATCCGGGACAACTCCTATAACCCCCTGGAGGTAAACTACGACCGGGAATGCGGGGACTTTGCCACCGGCAAGACCGCCGCTATTCACCAGGGGAATTGGTGTTACCCCATGTTTGCGGACTACAAGGTCAACTTTGAAATAGGTCTTATGCCCTTCCCCTTAGGCGGCAATGATAAGCTGGCGGTCAGCGTCCCCACGGTCTGGAGCGTCAATTCCCAGGCTCCGGAGGCTCAGCGGAAGCTGGCTAAGGACTTCCTTACCTGGCTGTATACCAGCGAAAACGGTAAGCGCTTTGTTACCGAAGAATTCGGCTTTATCCCCGTGGTTAAGGGTATGACTTCAAACAACCTCGATCCCCTTTCCGCGGAAGTTTCCCGGTATGCTACGGAAGGCAAGACCATCCCCTGGGCGACGAATCTTTATCCTGCGGGCATTGTGGATGTTTACCTGGCTCCGACGGCCCAGCAGTTCTTTACCTCCAAAATGACTCCCCAGGAATTCCTGGTCGCCCTGGATAACGCCTGGGCAAAGGCATCGGGAAGATAGTTTGAGAATTCGCCCCGGCGCCGGGGCGTTGCGGCGGAGGAATGGCGTGGAAAATTCCGTGCCGTTCTTTCCGCAGTAAAACTGTTTTTTTAATATTGATGAGAAGGAGCATATATGAAAAAAATGCGCGGTCCCGCTTGGTATGCCCTGTTTACCCTGCCTTTGATTTTTGTTTTTACCACCGTCGTACTTATTCCCTTTATAATCGGTATCGTATACGCTTTTTTTTCCTGGGACGGCCTTCCCCTGAATCCTAAAATTTTTGTGGGGATAAACAATTTTATCAAAATCTTTTCTGATGAACGGTTTCTCGCTTCTGCGGGGCATACGGTGTTTTTTACGCTCCTTTCTATTGTGACCATCAATGTATTGGGCCTGGCCTTTGCCCTGGGAGTTACCACCCGGCTCAATGTCAGAAACATTGCCAGAACCATGCTTTTTGCCCCCTATATGATCGGGGGGCTGATCCTGGGGTATATCTGGAAATTCATCCTGGGGGAGGGTTTCCGGACCATCGGAGAGAAGACCGGCCTTACAACGGTATTTTTCAACTGGCTTCTCCACCCTCAGTTTGCCCTCCTTGCCCTTACGGTGGTTATCACCTGGCAAATGGCGGGGTATATCATGATAATCTATATCACCGGCATACAGTCGATCCCCGAAGAGGTGATTGAAGCCGCCTATATGGACGGCGCCGGATTTTGGACCGTCCTTTTTCGGATCAAATTTCCCCTGATCATGCAGTCCTTTACGGTCTGCTTATTTTTGACCCTTTCCAATTGTTTTAAGATCTTCGACGTAAACCTTTCCCTTACCGGAGGAGGGCCGTACAGCTCCACCGAATTGTTTGCCATGAATATCTACCATGAAATCTTCAGCCTGAATAATTACGGATATGGTCAGGCCAAGGCGATCCTCTTTTTCATCATAGTGGCGGCTATTACCGCAGTACAGGTTGGGATAACGAAAAAACGGGAGGTGGAGATGTGATAAAAAAACAAGACGCCCATATAAAAAATTTCAGCCTTTGTACATTGGTAATGATTCTGTGCCTTTTGTACCTGTTCCCAATCTATATTGTTTTGGTTAATTCCTTTAAAAACCGAGCGGAGCTTTATGAGGATATCCTTGCGCCCCCCCTGAGTTTTAGTTTTCAATATTACCGTAACGCCATGGAAAGGATGAATTTTCTCCACTCCCTGGGGAATTCATGTATCGTTACTATTTTTTCAATCCTGTTTATCACGATCCTGGCCTCCATGACCGCCTGGATGCTGGTCCGGTCAAACAACAAATTGAGTAAAATTATCTTTATGGTTTTCGTTACCACCATGCTCATCCCCTTCCAGACCTTGATGATGCCCCTGATGCAGGAGATGAGCGGCATAAAACGGTATCTGGGAATTCCCATGGTTGATACCCTGGGGGCCCTGGTTTATATGAACATAGGCTTTGGGGCGAGCCTTGCGGTGTTCCTCTACCACGGATTTGTCAAGTCGGTTCCCATCTCCCTGGAAGAGGCGGCAACCATCGACGGCTGTACCGCCTGGGGGGTATTCTGGCGAATTGTATTTCCCATGCTGAAACCGGTGACTGTCACCGTTTTGGTGTTGGATGTTATCTGGATATGGAACGACTACCTGCTGCCCTCCCTGGTCTTAAACAGTAAAGCGAACCGCACCATACCCCTATCCACCGCTTCCTTCTTTGGGGAATTTTCCATCCAGTGGAATATGGCCATGGCGGCCCTCATGCTGACCATTATTCCGGTGGTCATTTTTTATCTCCTGTCCCAAAAATATATTATTAAAGGCGTTGCGGCCGGAGCGGTAAAATAGTGTCCATGATCTATAAAATAGAAAATTTAAAAAAGGACCCGGCGGCGCTTATGCTGAACGAGACCCTCTTCCATAACGCCAACGGCTATATCGGCATCCGTTCAAACTATGAAGAGGGATATGAACCGGGAATAAACAGCATCCGCGGCTCCTATATCAACGGGTTTTATGATTTTGCAGAAATGAAGCAGGCGGAAAAGCTCTACGGCCTTATCGAAGAAAAACAGACCATGGTGAATGTGGCGGATACCCAGGGAATACAACTGTACCTTGGGGATGAAAAATTCAGTATGTTTCACGGTGAAGTTTTGGAAAGCCGCAGGATCCTTAATATGGAAGCGGGGTACACCGAACGGTACATACACTGGCGTTCGCCTGAGGGCAGGGAAGCTGAAATTACCATACGACGGCTTACTTCCTTTGTCAGGCCCTCCCTCTTTCTGATCGACTATTCTGTTAAGGCCCTGAATTTTGAAGGTCCCCTGACTTTTGTGTCCACCCACCGGGGGGATGTTGAAAACTACAGCGACCCCAATGACCCACGGCTTGCGGCTGAAACATTCCAGCATATAATTCCTGAGAAGGCCGAACTGGATGGCACAGTATCCTATGTTACCAGCGGAACCTCGAAGTCGGCTCTTTTGGTCTGTACCGCCGTGGATCACGCGGTCTCTAAGGGAAAGATCCTCACGGTCCTAGAAGGCCACGGCGCATCCTGCCGTATCGATTCGGCGATAGGGAAAGGGGAGACGCTTACCCTTCATAAGTATTCTATCTTTTGCGACAGCATCCGTAACGCCGATTGCCGGCAAACCGCAGCCGCCGAATTAAAAAATGTACGGGCCGTTGATGTCGAAACCCTGTACCGGGAACAGCGGGACTATCTGGCGGATTACTGGGAACAGGCGCTGCTCGAAATTGATGGGGACGATGAACTTGAATGTGCGGTTCAGTACAATCTCTACCAGCTTATTCAGTCTGTAGGCAAGGATAAACATAGTAATATTGCCGCCAAGGGTTTGAGCGGGGAAGGCTATGAGGGGCATTTTTTTTGGGATACGGAAATGTATATCCAGCCCTTCTTTACCCTAACTAATCCGGATATCACCAGGACCCTCATAAGCTACCGCTACGCAACCCTGCATGAGGCCCGGAAAAACGCCAGGCTGCTCGGCCATGGGCAGGGCGCTCTGTACCCCTGGCGTACCATCATGGGCAGGGAATGTTCCGGCTACTTTCCTTCGGGATCAGCCCAGTACCATATCAACGGTGACATCGCGTGGTCCGTGGTCCTCTACTATTTGGCAAGTGGAGATTTGGATTTTATTGCCCAAAAGGGCGGGGAAATTATTTTTGAATGCGCCCGGCTCTGGATGGACGCGGGAAATTATTATCAGGGGAAATTTCATATCAACGATGTTACCGGCCCGGATGAATACACCTGTTTGGTGAACAACAATTATTATACCAATGTATCGGCCCAGTTTAACCTCTCCTGGGCGGTAAAATTTTACGAGCTCCTGGGCAAGGCCGGCGTCCTTAAAACTCTGGCCATAAAGACAGGGCTTAGCGCCGATGAGGTTGCAGAATTTTCCCGGGCCGCACAGAATATGTACCTTCCCTACGATGAAAAGCTGGGTATCAATCCCCAGGACGATTCTTTCCTGGCAAAAAAACGCTGGGATCTGGAACATACCCCAAGGGATAAATTTCCCCTATTGCTCCATTACCATCCATTGTATTTATACCGCCACCAGGTCTGCAAGCAGGCCGATACGGTATTGGCCCACTTTATCTTTGAGGATGCACAGTCTTACGAAACGATTAAAAAATCCTTTTTGTATTATGAGCAGGTGACCACCCACGATTCATCCTTATCAAGCTGTATTTTCAGCATTGTGGCTTCCAAACTGGGTTTCCATGATAAGGCTTACCAATATTTTGGGGATTCTGCCAAGCTTGATTTGTTCAACACCCACGGGAATACCAAGGACGGTATCCACACCGCTAATATGGGCGGCGCTTATATGGCTATCGTTTATGGGTTTGGAGGGCTGCGGCTTAAAGAGACGGGGCTTTACTTCGCCCCCCACCTTCCCAAGCCCTGGAAGGCCTACCGCTTTAAGGTTCATTACCAGGGGAGTCAGATCCTGGTGGAAGTAAAAAACTCCGGCCTTGTCTTTACCCTCATTTCGGGATCGGAAAAAACAATCCATGTGTATGGAAAAGTTTGTCAGCTGAGGGATACCCTGGAGGCGCCCCTTGGCTGTTGATATGGGAAGCGGGGTAATTTACCCCTTTGAAAAAAGCTCCCCCGGTGTTTTTCAAAACCCACCCATCAAAGGGGCGATTTTTGATCTTGACGGAGTATTGGTAGATACGGCGAAGTATCACTACCTGGCGTGGAAACGGCTTGCCTGGGAACTGGGTTTCAAATTTTCCAAAAAAGACAATGAACGGCTCAAAGGGGTAAGCCGGACCCGTTCTTTGGAGATCCTGCTGGAACTGGGACATTGCACCATGGGGGCCGAGGAAAGGGAAACTGCGGCGGCGAGGAAGAACGCATGGTATGTGGAATACCTCCATACCCTGGATGAAAAAGCGATGCTGCCGGGGGCCGGAGAATATTTGATCTATCTGCGGAAACAGCGGGTGGGAATTGCCCTGGGTTCCGCCAGTAAAAATACACCCCTTATTCTGGACCGGCTAAACATTGCGGCTCTCTTTGATGCGGTTATTGACGGCAATGCCGTGAGCAAGGCAAAGCCTGACCCGGAAGTTTTTTTACAGTGCGCCGCTGCCCTGTCCCTCCCTCCCGGTTCCTGTGTGGTATTTGAAGATTCCCTGGCGGGCATTGAGGCCGCAAAGAATGGCGGGATGATGGCCATAGGGGTGGGCAGGGAAACCCTGCTTCCCGGAGCGGACCGGTATATAACTTCCCTTAGGGATATGCTGCTCTGATGTAGTGTTGGGTAGAATCAGAAATCTACCCAAAATTAACGATAAGAAACTGGAATACTACAAGAAAATTATATGAATTAATGGATGATGCGAAGAATTGCCCGCCGTTCATCCGATGTCATTAGCCGGTTCAAAATGAAATATACTGCCCAAATAATATTTTATACCCAGTTTTCAATCTTCAGGCCTTCAACATTTTCAAAATGTTTAACGTTATTGGTTACAAAAATATAGTCATTTTGTAAACAAAATGCCGCAATCAATAAATCAGCATCCTCGATGAGTCTGCCTTTCTTTTTGAGTTTGGAATATACTGTGGCGGCTATCTCTGTGGTTTCCTTATCGGTTATGCCAACTTCATGAACATTGCAAAACTGATTAAATGCTACCGCTTTTCTTGGGGCAAAATTTGACAATAACCCCCTCCTGACTTCATAATAAACAATATCCGAAATGATTATCTTATCGTTTTGAGTCAAAATAGTATCAATTCTATTGATAATCTTAGTATCTTTATGCAGAAGTATGAGATGATATTTGTGTCTAAAGTGTATATCATCATATTTCAACCTCTCGGTGTAAATTTGCCCGTGGGAAGTCAGGTACTTCCTCATCCATGCTTTCATCAAGAAGCCGCAAGCATTCTTTCCACGCAGACATTTTGGTTGACTTTTCCGGATCTTCCTCTAGAATTGTTACGATAGCCTTTTTGTGTTCCGGTATTTCTATTGGCTCACTTGGAATAAATTTACCGTCTGCAAAATAACCTTGAAATGTTAATAACATGATTGCCTCCTAAATCTCCTCCTATCAGAATTAGTATACCATGTGGGGAAAAATTTACCAATATGCGTAGCGATGAAATTTAGTCGAATGTGTATAAAATAGTATACAGTGAACAGATTTAATTATATCCTAGTAAATCAATACGCATATTAGGACTTGAATATCCTAGAAATGGAGGTTATACTAAATACAATTAAAGGAGGTCATGTAAACATGGCAAATAAGGTTATTTCTGTCAGAACTGTGGTGGCCGTCGGTATAGGCGCCGCACTGTTTTTTGTATTGATGCGTTTTGTCGCTATTCCCTCGGGGGTGCCCAATACCAACCTGAATCTGGCTTCGGCGATCCTGACGGTCTTTGCGGCGATTTTTGGTCCCCTGGCGGGGTTTCTCATCAGCTTTATCGGACATACCCTGACGGACCTTACCTGGGGCGGGGTTTGGTGGAGCTGGGTTATCGCCGATGCGGTTTACGGCCTTTTGATCGGCCTGTTCTGGAAGCTCTATAAGATAGAAGAGGGGGAATTTGGGCTTAAGAACGCCATCATTTTTAATGTGATCCAGATCCTTGCCAACGCGGTCGCATGGCTTGCCATCGCCCCCACCCTGGATATCCTCATCTACCAGGAACCTGCGGATAAGGTGTATCTCCAGGGGCTGGTTGCTGGTGGGCTCAATAGTGTAGTTATTCTGATCCTTGGTACCCTTCTGGCTTTTGGATACAGCCGGACCAAGGTTAAGGCGGGAAGCTTAAAGGCTGAATAGTATTTCTAATGATTCCACGGCTCTGATTTTTAGAGACTTTGGTTTTCGGTATCGGTCCCAGGTGGAACAGACCCTGTACGATATCAATTTTGTCGTACACCCGGGGGAAAAGATACTCATCCTGGGGCCGTCGGGATCGGGGAAGTCTACCCTGGCCCATTGCATAAACGGGCTCATCCCCCACGCCTTTGCGGGGGAAATCAGCGGTTCCTGTTCTATTTTGGGAGATGAATCGTCGGGGCTGGATATTTTTGCTATTTCAACAAAAGTAGGAACTCTGCTGCAGGATACGGATGGTCAGTTCGTAGGGCTCAGTGCCGGCGAGGATATCGCCTTTGCGGCGGAGAATGATTGTGTGCCCACAGAAGAGATGTACCGCCGTGTGCGGACCGCGGCAGCGCTGGTCCACATGGAGGAGTACCTGGATAAATCGCCCCAGGATCTTTCCGGGGGGCAAAAACAACGGGTCTCCCTGGCCGGGCTCTTGATGAATGATGTGGAAATCCTTCTCTTTGATGAACCCCTGGCAAATCTTGATCCCGCCACGGGGAAGGAAGCCATAGAACTGATCGACCGGCTCCACGGGGAAACGGGAAAAACGGTTATCATCGTGGAGCACCGGCTGGAGGATGTCCTTCACCGGCCGGTGGATCGTATCGTGGTTATAGATGGGGGGCGGATCATTGCAGACCTGAGCCCGGCGGAACTTTTGGCTTCGGATCTGTTGGGTAAGACCGGAATCCGGGAACCCTTTTACATAGGCGCCCTGCGGTATGCCGGTATTGAACTGAAACCCGATATGGGGCTTGAGTCGGTAGAAACACTGCGCTTTGATCCCCGGCCCCTTGCGGACTGGGATGCTGCCTTGAAGGGAGATGAACTCCCCCGTCAAGCGCCGGTCCTTCTGGAAGTACGGGATCTGGATTATCACTACCCTGGGACGAAACGGGTGTTGGAGGGTATTTCCTTTTCCCTGGCCAAGGGGGAGTGTGTCAGCCTGGTGGGCCGGAACGGGGCGGGTAAGTCCACCCTGGCAAAGCTCATCGCAGGGTTTATCCATCCCGACTCGGGGAAGATTTTTCTGGACGGGAAGGATCTGGCGGACTACTCAATCAAGGAACGGGCAGAGCATATCGGTTATGTGATGCAGAATCCAAATCAGATGATCTCCTTTCCCCTGATCTTTGATGAAACCGCCCTGGCCCTGCGGAATTCCGGTGTTCCCGAAAACGAGGTCCGGGACCGGGTATATGACGCCCTCAAAATATGCGGACTCTATCCATTTAGAAATTGGCCGGTGAGCGCCCTGAGTTTTGGCCAGAAGAAACGCCTTACTATTGCGTCGATACTCGTGATGGGGCCTTCCCTGATCATCCTGGATGAACCCACCGCCGGACAGGATTACCGCCACTATTCGGAGATCATGGAATTCCTGCGAAAGCTCAACCGGGAACAGGGACTTAGTTTTCTGTTGATTACCCATGATATGCACCTGATGTTGGAGTATACCCGCCGGGCCCTGGTTCTTTCCGAGGGGAATCTTTTAACCCGGGACGGTCCCGGCGGCGGCGACACCCCCGCAGCAATACTCACTGACGACAGCATAGTGGAAGCGGCAAGCCTGAAACGGACCAGCCTCTATGACTTGGCTGTTAAGGCTGGTCTGGCGGACCCCCGGGCCTTTGTCCGACGCTTCATCGACTACGAGCAAAGCCACCGGCGGCCTGCGTTATGAGCCGCTTCATGCTGTCCTACATAAATCGGCCTTCTCCGGTTCATAAGCTTACGGGGGCATCAAAACTGATAGTATTTCTCCTTTGGTCGGTGCTGACCATGGCGGGTTACGATACCCGGATAATGCTTATCATGAGTGTTTTAGGAATAACGGTGTTTATCATTTCCGGGACTAAATTCCGGGATGTGGCATTCATTTTCAAAATGCTTATTTTGTTTATGCTTATTAATATTATTACTATCTATCTTTTTTCGCCGGAGCAGGGGGTGAAGATCTACGGGACCCGGCACGTCATCTCTGACGGTATAGGGCGATTTACCCTCACAAAAGAACAGGTATTCTACGAATTTAATATTCTGTTAAAATATTCCATGATGGTCCCCATGGCAATCCTGCTGATCGTTACCACCAACCCCAGCGAATTTGCCGCTTCCCTGAACCGGGTAGGGGTAAACTATTCCATAGCCTATGCGGTAAGCCTTGCCCTGCGCTATATTCCGGATGTGCAGCGGGACTATGAGGCCATCTCCCAGGCGCAGCAGGCCCGAGGGGTTGAGCTTTCCCGGAAGGTGTCCTGGATAAAGCGCATAAAGGGCGCCTCGGCAATTCTCCTCCCTCTGATATTTTCTTCCCTGGACCGGATTGATGTGATTAGCCACGCCATGGAGCTCCGCAGCTTTGGTAAACACAAGCGCCGTACCTGGTATTCCGGGCGGCCCTTTGCCCGGGCGGATGTACTGGTTCTGGTTATCGCGGGGCTCCTCTTCGCCTTGGGGATGTGGTTTACCTTTAAGGATGGGAGCCGGTTTTACAATCCCTTTTAATAGAACAGAAAAGAATATGCCCCGGAGAAATTTGTTTGGGGTCCTGGTGGCTGGAAAAAATATCAGGAACCCCCAAAGGGTCCCCCTGATATTTTTTCCACCACCACCCCCGATAAAATTATTGGGGGCATATTCTTTTCTGCCGGTTCGCCGAACTGGGGGCAGGCTGGGTAAGTGATGCGGGTTATACTTGAAGGAGCTTTACCCACTCGGCAATCTGTTTAGTCAGGGCTGCCCGGTCCTGGCCGGCGGGGTTTACAAAATCGATCTCGCCGACAATGGTGTTTCCCGGGAGCAGGGTTTTGAGTTTATCCAGGGACTTGCCCTTGCCACCGGCGTGGCAGCAGAAGAGGGCGAGCTTTTTGCCGCTTATCTTCGTTTCCCCGAGGAAGCTCTGCAGGGCCGGAGCGGGGGAGCCGGCCCAGACCGGGGCGCCGAGGATGATAAGGTCATAGTCTTCAATGGTAACCGTATAGGGTTTGAGTTTGGGGGTTTTATGGGTGATGACCTGTTTTCCGCCCCAGAGGTACTTCGCAAAACCGGTTCGCTTGGTATCGTCTTCGGTTTTAAGTTCCAGGATCTCCGCTCCCAGGGCAGTCTTAATTTGATCCGCAACCAGGGCGCTGTTTCCTTCGTAGGAATAATAAACAACAAGGGTTTTCATAGTAGCCTCCATTAACACATATTATAATAGATTATATGAAAACATTAGAAGCTTTCTACTGCTTGCCGCACTATTCGTATGTTCTTTTCCGTTGTTTCAGGCGGGGCAACACAACCGGGGCCTAGGATAAGACCGCTGCGTCCGGCGGATTCTACCGCTTCCCGCAAATGGGTTTGTAGTTCCGCCTCTGTACCGGTAAGTAGAAGGCTTTCCCGAATCTTCTTGTGATTCTCATCGTAATAGGGCGCTTCCCGAATACCTCCCAATAGACATTTGCCGGTTATTTTCCGGGCCTCCGCAAGGGAAGGGGAAACCCAGCGATCATGCCAATTGATGCAGGGAACCGGATATTTGGCCAGACGTTCAAAGTACGGATGATTCCCATGAATATGAACCACATTGAACCATACTGCATCTTTGTAGGAATCTATTACCTTCCGATCGTAGTATTCTCCGAATTCCGCGTACAGGGACTCGCTTAAAAAATCGCTGTCAGCGCATTGGGTAGCAAAAAAGAAACCATCCACCCCGGCTTCAATATTTTTCTTTACAAAATTGATGGTGGTTTGGGTAATTGCCTCCAGGGCTTGTTTGAACAATGTCGGTTCCTCCACCAGGTCCTGTAAAATACGGTCTCCCGCTAATTTACGCGCCGTAGTAAGGGGACTAAAAATCGTTTGAATCACCGGGAATTCACTGCCGGCGCCGCGAACTGCCAACCGGGCCAGCTCAACTTGTTTCCCGTATGCACCGGCGGAAGCATCCAGGGGCGTCAATGTACCCCACTCCTTCGCATGGTGAATAGCGCCTTCCGCTACTTCCGGTGGTTTACCGGTTTGATTAAAAAAGGTAATTTTGGCGCCGTAATCCAGTACGCTATATAAGCCAAAGGGCATGAGTTTGATAAAATCAAAATCATAGGATTTAGTAAACTCTACCTGCCGCTTTGCCAACTGCCGTATGTCCTGATCTTCCGCAGAAAAATGCATCCACAAATTAATGGGGATTCGGTCAACTTCGCCGCCCGAAAGGGCTGCCTTGATTCGTTCTTTCTTTGTCATTTTTGCTCCCATTTACGAAATTTATTTTCCAGTTTCTTAAAGATGATTGAAAGCCCCACACAAAGTCCCCAGTAGACCAACGCTGCTGATATGTAAGCTTCCAAATAATAAAAATTTTCCGCAGAACACAATTTTGCCCGCGCCAATATATCTGTAACACCGATAGTAAAGGCCAGGGACAACCCTTTTATAATTGCGAGATAATTATTAAAAAAAATCGGAATTACCAGGGAAAGGCCCTGTGGAAAGACAACCCGCCGAAGAGTCTGCCAGGTGGTAAGTCCGGTAGAAAAAGCCGCATCCCATTGTCCCTTTTCTATTGAAGCAAAAGCCCCGCGGATGTTTTCAGACTGCCCCACCGACACGTAGAGTGAATA
Source organism: Treponema primitia ZAS-1 (assembly GCF_000297095.1). Taxonomy (NCBI): domain Bacteria; kingdom Pseudomonadati; phylum Spirochaetota; class Spirochaetia; order Treponematales; family Treponemataceae; genus Treponema; species Treponema primitia. The sequence continues at coordinate 36,294 of NZ_AEEA01000045.1, forward strand.
GGAAATAATCATCACTGCCAGGGGGTTCACACCACCGATAGCCGATTTTCCGGTTATAGTTTCCAATATTATTGGCAATAAATAGTATGCGATATACAGATGAATGATTAAGGGTATACCACGCATATAATTCATAAATACCCGGACCACATTTTGCGCTACGGGAATCCGATACAAACGAATCAGGGTCATTCCAAGCCCCAGAAGAATTCCGAATACCAGAATTCCCAAGGCAGTGCCCAGTGAAAAGGGAATGACGGTACAAATCGCGATTACATCCTCAAAAATCATTTGTACGTTTATCAGAGTACACCTCCGCCTGCGGGTACTCTCTTTTTTTTATTTCTCCGGTATTCGGCAAACTCAAAAACCCGTTCGGTGAGAAAAGTTATACACCAATAGACAATTCCTGCTGCAATATATACTTCAAGTTTCTTTACACCGTAATCGTTTTGGATGAACATTTTAGCCATTCCCATAATGTCAAACAACCCGATAACAAAGAGCACGGAAGTATCCTTTACAAGCTCAATTAATGCGTTTTCAATGTTTGGCCATGCTATAGGAAGCATTTGCGGCAGAATAACCCGGCGGAATTTCATCATACCAGTCATGCCAATACTGTCTGCCGCATCAAGCTGCCCCCTATCAACGGACAAATAGGCGGGGCGTAGAAATTCTGACATATGTGCCCCATTAAACAGAACCAGGGCCAGGGAGGCATGAACAGTCCTGCTCCATTCATTTGCGTCAATGCCGAATTTGCGCAGTACTAAGGGGAGTCCGTAATACACCAAAAAAATATGAATCAGGGGAGGGGTACTGCGAAAGAAGGACACATAAACATTTGCAATGGGATAAAGGAACATCACTTTTTTAATACGGATGATAGCAATACCCATTGCAAGCGTTAACCCGAGCGATCCGGATATGATTACGATAAGCATCGTATAGGGCACCGTGGTGATCAGTCTGTTGAGAATTTTCACCATGTAGCCCCAGTCGATACCGAAAAACATAAGTATTTATTGATTAAATAACTTAATAGTGTCGCTGCCGTACCATTTTATCGAAAGTTCCGAGAGCTTACCGTTTTCCCTGAGTGTGGAAAGGGCGGTATCAATTTTAGCGGCGAGGTCTGTTTGGTCTTTTGCCAGTGCGAAATAGGTACCGTTTACTTGGATCGGTTTTTCTACGGCTTTTACCTTAAGTCCCAGTTCCTGTTTTATACCTTCAAATCCCAGGTTGTTCGGCAACACGATCGCATCGTATTGACCGTTACTCACCGACGTAAAACGATCGGCCAGAGAAATACCTTCAGCGGTAGTAATGGTTATCTGTGCATCAGGGTGTTCCTTGTTATATGCGGTCAGCAGATTATAGATACCGCCGTTGGGTGACGATGGCACCAGGTTTTTCCCGACTAAATCGTCAAAAGATTGGATACTGGTATTGTTCTCCTGTACATAGATATAGATTACACTAACCCCCGAAATAGCTTTGGGCAGAAGATATTTTGCCTCCCGTTCGGGGGTACGGAAAAGGCCTCCGCCTATGAGTACATACTTACCGGTTTCCAACCCAATCTGTGTGGCATCGTCTTCAACGAGTTCCAGGTTAAGGGAATACTCCGGAATTAATTCATCCACAGCCGTTAATACATCAACCTCGTAACCTGCCTTGTTACCCTTTTCGTCGATATAACTAAGCGGCCGGGATCCGGATTCAAGCCCCACAGTTACTCGTTTTACCGATGAATCCTTTTCTTTTGAAGCTCCCGCAAACAATACGAAGGCTGACAAAAGAAAAACCATTCCTGTTACAATAAACCTTTTCATAAAATGCTCCTTTCTTTGAAATATTATTTTTTCCACCTCTTCGGGTAGGAAATTCCACTGTAAACTAAATCTCGTACATAAAAGGCTGTAGTGTGTTTTCAAGAAAACGCTGGGTTGCTTTTTCCCGTGGATGGGTAAAGATGTCCCGAGGGGAGCCCTGCTCTACGATTACTCCATCCTCCATATATACTACTTTATTCGCTACCTGGTCGGCAAAACGCATCTCGTGGGTCACCACCAGCATAGCAATCCCCAAACTGGCAACCTTCTTCATTACCGATAGGACTTCCCCTACCAATTCCGGGTCTAAAGATGACGTAGGCTCATCGAACAACAGTACCTTAGGCTGTAAAGCAAGCGCCCGGGCAATCCCCACACGCTGCTGCTGCCCTCCGGATAACTCGTAGGGATAGGCGGTCTCCCGTCCCTCCAGCCCAACCAGCCGAAGCTGCGCAAAGGCTGCCTCTTTAGCCTCCTTTTTTGGCTTCTTATGTACTGTAATGAGCCCCTCCGCCACATTTTCCCAGGCATTCATATTTTTGAATAAGTTATAATGCTGGAAAACCATCGCCGTTTTTCGCCGGAGCAAAAGTACCTGTTTTTTTGTAATATGGGGGCTTTCACAACTTATATCGTCAATAGTAACCGTACCAATATCGGGCTTTTCCAAACAATTGATGCATCTGAGTAGAGTCGTTTTTCCTGTACCACTCGGCCCGATAATTGCGATCACATCCTTTTTATCCGCATCGAGGTCTATCCCCTTCAGTATTTCCTTATTACCAAAGGACTTATGTATATTTCTTATGGAAATCATATGGTTGCTCCATTGTATAGTACGTATATCGGTTAACTGAAAATTGTGTCAAGATTTACTACGAAATTAATATATAGTATCTTTATCATATTACTATGAATTTGTCAAGGACATTTATAAGGACAAAAATTTGACCTATACAAATTTAACCATATAATTCTATAATACATCTAATGCCCAAAAGGGGGTAAAACTATGGGACAATGTATAGACGGCCCTGTTCTTCATAGACGCATAAGTAGGATTATAGGGCAGCTCAAGGCCATAGACAAAATGATAGATGAAGATATCCCTTGCGAGGATATTTTGGTACAGATAAACGCCTCAAAAAGCGCTTTGCACAGGGCTGGACAAATTATACTGGAAGGACACCTGAATCATTGTGTCCGTGAAGGCATTGAACACGGAAACGCCGAAAGTACCATCAAAAAATTTACCAAAGCCGTTGAACAATTTTCTCGAATGTAATAGTGAAGCTTGAAAATTGGACTATTTTTTATAAACCCCAATAAAATCCTTTTAAGCGGTCTGTACAGACAATTTTCACTATTGACAATAGTATCCGGCGGTATATTATATACCCATACCCCTATGGGTATATAATATTTCCGTAAGGAATCAAGATGTTTTTTGATGCTGAGGCGGCGGCAACTTTTTTGTGCAGCTTGATTGATATTGATACCACCCGGGAAGCAAAAAATGAAACCGCCGCTGTGCGATTTTTATCAGACTTCTTTTCCCGGGAACAAATTTCTTATCAGGTATTTGAACCCTATCCCGGACGTGGCAGCATAACGGCTCATATTCCCGGCTCAAGTTCGGAAAGTATCCTTCTTTTAACCCACCTGGATACCGAAAACGCCCAAAGTCCGGGGGGATATTCTGCCATAAAGGGGAAGATACTAAAAAATCGTATTTTTGGCCGGGGCGCCCTGGACTGCAAGGGGAACATCACGGTCTTTTGTATGTTGCTGCAGGAATTGAAACGACAAGGAATTACCCCCGAAAAAACCATCCTTTTTGCCGCCACGGCGGATGAAGAGAACGGTGGTGAGCTGGGCATTAAATGGCTTTTGGAACATACCAATGTTTTTTCTTCTGTTGTTCTGGCGTTTGGAGAAGGCGGAGGCATTCCGGTTCAATCGGGAGAATTATGGTATTTTACGCTGCAAACGGGAGAACACGAAGGTTCCGGAATAGGCGGCGAGTCGTCCCTGCCGGATTCCGACTGTTGGGAACTCTACCGGAAAGCCCTGGCTGCCAAATGGTTCGATAAAAACACCCTGCAATATCTGGCGGAATTGCCTTTTAACAGCAGAAAACGTCACATTCCGGAAGAAAACTTTTATCATGGTTTGATTTCATTTCTTCAGCAACGGGGAACCAACAATTTTCAGGAAAGGAATTTTGCCGTTCTTTCCTCCAGTCTGTCTGCAATTAATCCTGATTACAGGGTTATGTCTTTCATAAGTCCGGGATATACCGATAACCGTTATCTGCGTGCGTGTCATATCGAGACTTGGGGGTTTTTTCCCCTTGACCCCCATAATCATGTCGGTGGAATTCATGGAGATTATGAGTATATCAGCATGGAGTCCCTGCTCATTGCATATAATTATTTTTTTTCTGTTTTGAAGACATTGGCCGGCTGGTAACTTTTGTTTGATTTATAAGGGAAGGAGTTTATGGCAAAAACTATAAAACACGGTTTCAATTACAGAGTTTTTATTTTCCCTGCTGTTTTAGCGATTCTGATATTCACCGCGATGCTATTTGAATTTGTCTGGCCGGAAATTTTGCCCTTGCCCTTTGCCCTGATCCCCTTGGCCATGGGCGGATTTGTGGTATGTAAGTCGACCTTTGAGGCCACCTTTGCGAAAAAGAGAATTACTGCGGGGATGCTTGTTGTTTTGGCTTTGATTGGTACTACCCTGGTAGGTGAATACCTTTCAGGGGCTATTGTTGCTTTTATGATGATTTTTGGCGAATTCTTAGAAGATTTAACCATGGAAAAAACCAAGAATGCCGTTCGGGAGCTGATTCACCTTGTTCCCGCTACCTGCCGCAAGCTGATCGATGGGGAGTATCAGGTGGTTTCCATTAAAAAAATACGGAGGGGCGATTATATCCAAATACTGGCGGGGGATAAAATTGCCGTTGACGGCGTCATAAAAAAAGGGGAAGCCGCGATTAATGAGGCCTCCATAACCGGGGAATCCATGCCGGTAGACAAAAAAGCCGGGGATCGGGTCTTTTTAGGCACCCTGAATGAAAATGGTGTACTAGAGATTGAAACAGAAAGTCTTGGCAGTGATACTGTTTTGGGGAAAATAATCCAAGTTGTCAAACAAGCCCAGGAAAACAAGGGTGAAGCCCAAAAGACGGCTGACAAATTTGCCCAATATTTCCTACCGATTATTCTTTCAATATGCGCTATTACCTTTTTTATTACCCATGACATTATGCGGGTTATGACGATTTTGGTTATTGCCTGTCCCTGCGCGCTGGTATTAGCCACTCCAACCGCCGTTGTGGCCTGTGTTGGTAATCGGGCCAAACGCGGGGTTTTGATCAAAGGCGGGGTAGTTATAGAACGGTTCGCTAAGGTTACTACCCTGTGCCTTGATAAAACAGGCACTTTGACAAAAGGCGCCCCCGAAGTTTTGGACACCCTCATTACGATGGATACTTCCGAAAAGGATTATTTATACGCCCTTGGGATAGTAGAAAAAAATTCGGGCCATCCCATAGGAAGGGCTATCATTAATTACCTGACCAAAAAAAAATCCTTATCCATGAAAGATATCCCCAATGGTGAATTTGAAATGCTCTATGGCCGAGGGGTCAGGGTACGCCTGGAAAACAACCTATATGAAGTTTCTAACAAAAAACTTTTAGCCGATTTGCCCCCCGGAGGAAATACTGCGATTGAAGAATTCGTCCGTAAACAGGAATCTCTGGGCCGGACGGTAATGGTTGTGACGGATAACAACCGTATCCTGGGGGCTATTTCCGTAGCCGATACGATACAGGAATCTGCGCCGAGGGTGGTGCAGCAATTAAGGGAAAGGGGCATTTCGCGGATAGTTATGCTGACCGGGGATAATGAATACACAGCCAAGGCTATTTGCGATGAAGTTGGCATAGAAGAGTTTCGGGCTAATCTTCTGCCTGAACAAAAACTGGAAGCTATAAAAGAAATGCAGGCAAAGGGCGAGGTCGTTGCCATGGTCGGTGACGGCGTAAATGATGCCCCGGCTCTGGTTCTGGCCGACGTGGGCATTGCCATGGGAGCCGCAGGGACTGATACGGCGGTGGAAGCAGCTTCCATTGCCCTGATGTCAGACAATATTGATATGCTGCCCGCTACCTTCGCCTTATGCTGCCGGACCTTTGGTATTATACGGCAGAACATCTGGATTTTTGCGGTGATAGTAAATGTTATCGGCGTACTGTTTTCCGGACTTGGATTTCTGAATCCGATAACGGCGGCGGTGATTCATAATGCATCTTCCATTTTTGTAGTACTTAATTCTTCCCGTTTATTGGGGTACCGTTATGCGGGTGAGTTGTAATAGACAAAGCATAGTTTTATAAAGGAGGAAAGATATGGTTAAAAAGGGGTGTTTGGTTTTCCGTAAAAACGGAAAAGTCAAGTTAAGTTACTGCCATCGTAATGCTCATCTACGCGGCTTGGGGAGAAAGGTGGTTCGTCTGTGCAGGGGGCATACGGCAGAACAGTTGAACACCATCTATGAAAACCTGATCCTGGTAGAAGAAGAAAGTCCCATGACCAGGGAACAGCGGGAAGCCTATAAAAAATATGTACCCCCTGAAACCTGGACGGACGATTTTACGTGGACCATGGCTTTAAAATACACAAAGGATATTACCGAGCCGTTAAAGGACGGATTTCGCTATTTAGTAAACTATGAAAGCTTTTTGGAAGCATGGCGTAACCGCTGGCAGTACTTTATCGATCTTGATACAAAAAACCTGGAAGTATATAAATTTGGGTTGGAGATATTATGTCAGGAATCGGATATCATTTCCCATGATACCATTGATTATCCGGGCGGCTATGATCCTGTTATGGTGGGAAGATTTCCACTTTCTGATATCCCTGAAGATTGGATTGAAATTTGTGAAAAAAATTACCGGAAGAAGAAAATTGTACTGGTGGATTTGGATTCATGATAACGGCTGATCAAATCGGCAAATTTACTTTATAGGAGATGATTATGCACGAAGGAAAACATGGTATTTTGGACGATGTGGAAGAAATGGACGCCTTGTTTGGCGAAGATGATGAAGAAGATGGGGTGGATATGAAAAAGAAGACCGAAAACAAGGAAAAGGATGGAGCTTCTTCTGCCTCAGGGCAAAGGAATACCTAAGGGTCTGCCGGATATCCCAATTCTAAGTCTAGCCTCTATTACCATATTCATGGCAGAATATACTGAGAGTGTTAGTACGACATGAATCTTGAACAATCGTCCCTGAGGATATTCGCCTCCTATTACCGGCCTCATTGGAAGCTCTTTGCGGCGGATATGTTCGCCGCGTCTCTAATCGCCGCCGTAGATCTGTCCTTCCCCATGATGACCAAGTATACCATTGAGCATTTTCTGCCCAACAGTCTGTACAAATTCTTTTTCATCATGATCGCCGCCATGGGGATCATGTACCTGCTCCGTATGGGCTTTACTTATTTTATTACCTATTGGGGGCATACCGTTGGGGTATACCTTGAGGCGGATATGCGCCGGGATCTTTTTAGCCATCTCCAGCAGCTGCCCTTCTCTTTTTACGATAACCACCGTACCGGCCATATTATGTCCCGGGTGACCACCGACCTCTTTGAGGTAACCGAGCTTGCCCACCACGGCCCGGAGGATCTGTTCATTTCTATTATCACCTTTGTGGGTTCCATATTTCTGGTCTTTTCTATCCGCTGGGAAATGGCCCTGGTTTTGTTAGTTTTTGTACCCTTCATGATAGTTCATATTCTCCGGTCACGGTCCAATATGATGAAGACTGCCCGGAAGGTAAAGGAACGGACCGCCGAAATAAACGCTGCTCTGGAATCGAGTATTTCAGGCGTCCGGATAGCCAAGGCGTTTACCAACGAGTCCTATGAAACCACCAAATTCCGCGGGGGAAACGAAAACTATAAAACCGCCCGGAAATACTATTTTCGTTCCATGGCAAATTTTCAGAGCCGGTTGGATTTCCTGCTCCATATACTCAACGTGGTGGTGATTGCCGCCGGAGGTTTTTTGATCATGAAGGGCAGGATGACCCTGCCGGAGCTTATCGCCTGTAATCTTTTTGTAGCCGCCTTCCTACAGCCGATCCGGCGGCTGCAGAATTTTGTAGAGCAGTACACCACCGGTATGGCCGGGTTTAACCGGTTTATAGAGATCATGCGGATCCGGAGCGATATTATTGATAAGGACGGCGCTGCAGCCCTGGATAAGGTTCGGGGGGATATCGAATTTGCCGATGTGAGTTTTTCCTACAATAACAATATTATGGTCCTTAACCACATTAACCTGTCTGTTCCGGCGGGGAAAACTATTGCCCTGGTGGGTCCTTCCGGGGGCGGTAAGACCACCCTCTGCCATCTCCTGCCCCGGTTCTACGAAATCCAGAAGGGTAGTATTACTGTTGATGGCATGGATATCCGGGATATTACCCTGGAATCGCTGCGGCGTAATATCGGTATAGTCCAGCAGGATGTATTCCTCTTTGCCGGAACCATCCGGGACAATATCAAATACGGCAGGATCGATGCTACGGACGATGAGGTGATCGCCGCCGCCAAACGGGCGGATATCCACGATGATATCATGAAACTAAGCGAGGGTTACGACAGCCTGGTAGGTGAACGGGGGGTAAAACTTTCCGGCGGCCAGAAACAGCGGATCAGCATAGCCCGGATCTTCCTGAAAAACCCACCCATATTGATCCTGGACGAGGCGACATCCGCCCTGGACACCGCCACGGAACTGCGGATACAGCGCGCCCTCGGGGAGCTTTCCCGGGGCCGTACCACCCTAGTCATCGCCCACCGGCTTTCCACCATCCGCAATGCCGATTCAATCGCGGTGATCACCGACGACGGCATCCAGCAGCAGGGGTCCCACAACGAGCTTCTGGCTAAGGGCGGGATCTACGCGGAACTGTACGCGGCGCAGTTTGATTCTGCGAAACTGAGAACCTAGGGCTTACTCGGATGGATTTTTTTACATAATCCGTGATACATTAGCTTGTATGAAGGAATCGCGGGTGTATCTGAACAACGCCGCCGGGGCTTTTCCCCTTGCACCGGGGATATTATCCCGATATTGTACGAGAATATGCGTATTAAAAAAAATCTAAAGTGGGCCCTGGTTTTGGCCGGCGGAGGCGCCCGGGGTATAGCCCATGTGGGTGTGTTAAACGCCCTGCTGGAGATGGGGATCCCCGAGCCTTCCCTGGTGGTGGGGACTTCCATGGGAGCCATTATTGGCGGCCTCTATGCCTGTGGTATGAGTCCCGGGGAACTGTCCCGGTTTCTTATCAATGATTTTGATATCACCGAATATCTGGATAGCTTCGTGTTTAAGATATCCGGCGCCATGGGGAAGATATTTCAGACCGGGCAGATCCTAGGAAACGCCGCAACCCGGCCGGGGATCGATTCGGGGCAGCAGGTGCTGAAATTGCTTGAGGATCTGTCCGGGGGCAAGACCTTTGCGGAAACCCGTATCCCCTTCCGGTGTAATGCGGCGGATTTGGTCAGCGGCAAGGAAGTGGTGTTTAGTTCCGGTTCGGTCGCCCGGGCTATGCGGGGGTCCATGTCCTTTCCGGGGTTTTTTGAACCCTACTGGGAGGGGGAGCTTTGCCTGGCGGATGGGGGGCTCTGTGATAACATGCCCGTGCGTATAGCCAAGGACGAAGGATTTAAGCGGATCCTGGCGGTGGATGTGGGGCTTTTGCAGCCGGTGGCCCTATCGGATCTTAAAACCTTTTCCAAAATTGTGTATCGTTCTATTGAGATAATGCTTGACGGAATGGAAAGAAAGCGCCGGCCCGGGGCGACCCTAACCATACACGCCGCTAATGGGGCAATACCCTTTGACTTTTCGCGAAAGCGGGAACTCATTGAACTTGGCGAACGGGCGGTAAGGGAGAGCAAAGAGGCGGTGCTCCCCTTTTTCAGCGGTGGGATGATCGCCTATGCCACTCGAAGGCGGCGCCGCGAATGTGGTATTTCCGGTACTTGAAAGGAGGATGTCCTTGCAACGACTGCATAGAAGTATAGAAACCCTGGTTCGTTCCTACGATACCTATGGTTTGGTAAACCAGGCGGGCAGCGAGAATCTACCCAGCCGCGACAGTATTGCGGATATACTCCGCGGGCTGGACGAGCTGGTATTTCCGGGGTTCCGGGAATTCGGAGCCCTGGATCACGATAACCTGCATCTATCCACCGCCGAAAAGGTGTACCACCTAGCCCGGGAGCTTATCGGGGAAGTTGAAAAGAGCATCGCCTTTTCTTCACGGCTCGGAGAAGCTTCCTGCGGCCATGACGGGTGCCATGTGGCGGCGGAGCTTATTGTGAATGATTTTTTTGATGAGCTCCCCCTTATCCGGGGTATGCTTGCCAAGGATCTGCAGGCCGCCTTTGAGGGAGATCCAGCGGCAAAAAGCACCGCCGAGGTGATCCTGTCCTACCCGGGATTTGAGGCTATCACCATCCATCGTATGGCGCATTTTTTCTGGACCCGGGAGGTACCGCTTATCCCCCGCATCATGAGTGAGCTCATCCATGGCCGTACGGGGATCGATATTCATCCGGGCGCTGAAATTGGCGAATCCTTTTTTATTGATCATGGCACGGGGGTGGTGATTGGAGAAACCACGGTGATCGGTAGAAATGTTAAACTCTATCAGGGGGTAACCCTGGGCGCTCTTTCGGTCAAAAAGGATGGGGTTAGCAAGAAACGGCATCCCACAATCGAAGACAAGGTAACCATTTATTCCGGGGCCACCATCCTGGGCGGCGAAACGGTGATAGGCCGGGGAAGTACCATCGGGGGCAATGTATGGATCACCGAATCGGTGCCCCCCGGGGCCATGGTGTATACCACCAGCGGCGATCAGGTGGTTCGGACTAAATAAGGGGTGTGGTATGATTTTATCCTGTGGTGAAGCGCTTATCGACATGGTGCCGTTGAATATTCCCGGCAGGGGGGATGGCTTTTTACCCTGTCTTGGGGGCAGTCCCTACAATACCGCCATAGCCATCGGGCGGCTTGGAGTACCGGTACGCTTCCTCAGCAGACTCTCCACGGACTTTTTCGGTGAAGCCCTGGTGAATGGGCTTGTTCAGAATAAGGTGGGGATAGATTTGATCCGCCGGACGGATCAGAATTCAACCCTGGCCTTTGTTAAGCTGGAAAAGGGCAAGGAGCCTCAGTACGTCTTCTATACCGAAGGCGCCGCGGATCGTTCCTTTTCCCCGGAGGATCTGCCCAAAGAATTGCCCGCCGAAATCAAGTGCGTCCTTTTCGGTTCCATCGCCCTAACCATGGAGCCGTCGGCTTCCACCATTGAATCACTCATTGTGCGGGAAGCCCGCAGGGACAGTAATTCTGCTCTTGTCATTTCCCTGGACCCCAATGTGCGGCCCTTTATGATCGGGGATCAAAAGGCGTATGTCCGGCGCTTTGAAAACTGGGTACGCTACGCTACGATTGCCAAAATTTCCGAAGTTGATTTTGATTTTATCTACCCCGGTTTGGGTCTGGAAAAATCCCTGGAAAAAGTTCTGAGCCTGGGGCCTCGTATGGCCCTTACCACCCTGGGAGCTAAGGGCGCCATGGCCCTGCTCCGCAAAGAGGACGGCAAGGTTCTCCGGGTGAGCGCCCCGGTGGTGGACCTTCCGGTGGTGGACACCATAGGCGCGGGGGACACCTTCCACGGCGCCTTCCTCTCCTGGCTGGAACTCCGGGGCAAGATGTCCCAGTCCGCTCTGGCCTCCCTTACCGAAGCAGAACTGTACGATGCGCTTTACTTTGCTAACCGGGCTGCTTCTCTGGTCTGTTCTCGGCAGGGCGCGGAGCCGCCTACGCTGAAGGAAGTAGAATCGCTGAAGTAAGTGGCTCTCTTCTTGTAGTACTTATCGGCAAAGACGGGCGGAGGGAGGGGCATCCCCGGCGCTCGCACGCTT
>NZ_AEEA01000046.1 GCF_000297095.1 Treponema primitia ZAS-1
GCAGCTGCTTGGCGGGAAGGAAGAATGGCTATGACCGTGGATATCAATGCGGTACGGATATTTATCCGACCGGGATATACGGACCTGAGAAAAGCAGTGAACGGGCTTGCGACGATCATAGAGGAGCAGATGGAACAGGACCCGTTAAGCGGGAGCCTATATTTATTCTGCAACCGCCGGAGGAAACTGCTGAAGGTTATTTGGTGGGATAAGACGGGGTTCTGGCTAAGCCATCGGACCGAAGGTCCGCAACGGTTGGAGAAGGATATCTTTCCATGGCCGGAACACAAGCGGCCAGCCAACGGCTCTCTCCAGGGGGCAGCTTCTTCCGGTTTATGATCTGTATAGGCATCACATGACCCTCAATGAGTGTAATCCCGGCCCATTTTTCCGTCAATCTGTACTGGTATACGCTCCGTAGATACCCCTTGAGTTCTCGCGGTTCACGTACAACACCAGGATTGGGCGGAAAATGGAGAGCGCCGCCGGATCCTGGAAGAATTTTCCCTGCTGCCAGAGACCCGCAGGGTCTCCGTAGCGTGACTAAGTTTACGTGTCAGGTTCTACAAGCCCCGTTAAGCGCCCCCTCATGCAATCTCCCAGGGGGTGCCGGGTCGAGCACGTAGCACACCCCCCCAGCCTGCTTCCACAAACTTCATTAAGCGCCCCCCGCCAAGCACTCTCTCGTATACCCCACAAAAGCGGGCGGGTACGGGGGTGTGCCGGGCCGAGCACATTTTGGAATTCTCTGCTGGAGGAGACCCGCAGGGGCTCCGTAAGCAGGTTCTACAAGCGTGCGAGCGCCCGGCACACCCCCGTACCCGCCCGTTTATGCGAGAGATATATGCGAGAGATTGCGAGAGATTGCGAGAGATTGCAATAGATTGCGATAGATTGCGATAGATTGCTTGACAAAGCCAGAACCTTTCCCTACCCTAAAACAAGATGAGATCCTACGTCCTAATCCGTATTTTCGCCGCCCTAACAATCCTAGCCGCAGTAGTAATCGGTGTCAGCCTAGGCCTCTCCCTGGCGGAAACCAACAACATCAAGAACCAGGAAAATTTTGTCGAATTTGCCCCCGCCCTGCCCACCAAGATCATGGATATCAACGGGGAACTGATTACCGAATTTTCTGCGGATGAAAAACGGGAGATGGTTTCCCTGAGTGAACTGCCCCGGCACCTGATCTATGCGGTCCTGGCGCGGGAGGATCCGGATTTTTATAACCATAAGGGCTTCAGTATCCGGGGTATCGCCCGGGCCGCCATGGGAAAACTTATCGGCCAGTCCCTGGGGGGGGGGTCCACCATAACCCAGCAGGTGGCGGGGACCCTGTACACCGACCGTACCGAATACTCCTATACCCGGAAAATCCGGGAACTCTGGTGGTCCCTCCAGATGGAGCGGCGGTATACCAAAAACGAAATCCTCGAAATCTACCTTAATTATATGTATATGGGGCCCGGAACCTACGGAGTGGAGGCGGCAAGCAAATACTTCTTTGGCCACAGCGCCCGGGAAATTACCCTGGCGGAGGCGGCAATTTTAGTGATCCAGCTTTCCAGCCCGTCACGGTACAACCCCCTGGATAACCCCAATGTTGCCCGGGACCGTCAGCGTTCGGTGCTGGACCGGATGATAGAGTTTGGCTATACCACCCGGGAAGAGGCGGACGCCTCCTTCAACGCCTATTGGGATAACTACGATTATACCCGGGCTTCAACATCCGCCTACTATAGCCGGGAAGACGCCGCCCCCTGGTTCAGTGAATATGTCCGCCGGGAACTGGATACCATGATGTACGGCGCCATGGACTACTACCGGGACGGCTATACGGTGCTCACCACCCTGGACCTGCGTCACCAGGCGGCGGCGGCTAAGTTTATGGAACAGGGGCTGGCAAAGGCGAATAAGGAGTATTCCCGGTCCAGTTCCAACCGGCTCACGGAAGCGGAACGGACCTATGTACCGGTAGTCGATATGCTTTCCCTCTTCTTTGACCTGGGCGATATCCACGCTTCCTCGGAAGCCCAGAATAAACAGAAAGCCCTCTCCCGGTATACAAAGACCCTTAATCCGGTGGCGGATATGGCCGCCCTCATGTTTGGCATCCAGGACCTCAAGGTCATGACCGCCAGCGCCTTTGCGGAGCTTAAAACCAACACCGAAAAAAATGTGGTGGAAGGCGCCCTGGTTTCCATCGAAAATGAAACCGGCTACATCACCGCCCTTATCGGCGGTTCCAAATACGACGAGTCCAACCAGCTTATCCGGGCAACCCAGGGAAATATCCAGCCGGGAAGTTCCTTCAAGCCCCTGTATTACTCTGCGGCCATCGATTCCCGGATCTTTACCCCCACCTCTTTGATCTACGATCTGCCCATCGTGTTCCATAACGAGGACGGTACCCCCTATATCCCCCTGAATTTCCGGGGTGAATGGAAGGGCTCGGTATTACTCTACGACGCCCTGGCTAATTCCATGAACGTACCTTCCCTAAAGGTGCTGGACGCCATTGGCTTCGACGCCGCCATAGATAGGGCGGCAGCCCTGTTGGATATACACGATCCCGCGGTAATACGGCGGACCTTCCCCCGGGTCTATCCCCTGGGGCTGGGCATCATCTCCGCGGCGCCCCTGCAAATGGCCCGGGCCTTTGCGGTTTTCGCCAACCAGGGCCGGGATGTGTCTCCCATCGCCATCCGCGCGGTGGAGGACCGGAATGGCCGGGTCGTCTTGGATACGGAGCGGGAAGTACGGCTCCGGCAGCGGCGTATGGGCAGCGATATTCAGGTTATCAGCCCCCAGAACGCCTATGTGATGACCAGTATGCTGAAAAAAACCGTGGAAATGGGGACCCTCTACGCCCCCTCCGAATGGGGGGCAAAGTTTAGCTTCCGGGACGAACAGGACAAACGGTTCCGTATGCCCATGGCGGGAAAAACCGGTACCCCCCAAAACTGGTCCGACGCCTGGACCGTGGGCTACTCCCCCTACTATACCACCGCCATCTGGTTCGGCTTCGACAAACCCGGCAACTCCCTGGGGGTAAACCTTACGGGGTCCACCCTGGCAGGTCCGGTCTGGGCGGACTTTATGCGGGAGATCCACCAGGGCCTGCCCCTCAAGGACTTTGTCAAACCCTCCACGGGGATCATCGACGTAACGGTCTGCACCAAGTCGGGGCTGTTGAAAACGCCGGGCTGTCCCGGGGATGTAACCATGCCATTTCTGGAGGGAACCCAGCCGACCCGGTACTGCGATCTGCACGATGGTACCGCCGCCAGGGCCAATCAGGTAAATCTGGAAGGGATGCGTTTGGATACCATGCTCATGGACAGCAATACCCTGCTGGGGGAACTGAAGCTGCCGGAACTGCGTCTGGATCTGCTGCCGCCGGAACTGCAGCGGCCGGAACCGGTAAACCGGCCTGCCTCGAATCGCAGCGGAAACCGTACCAATCCCCGGACAACACCGGCCGCATCTTCCCGTCCACCATCCCCGGCGCGGGAAACTCCGGAGTCTTCCCGGAGCAGCCCCATCATCTCGGATGAGGAATTCGGTCTGGAACTTCCGGATTATAATCCCCTGCTCGATTAAATTTTTTAAAAATAGTATATTGTAGGTGAGGTAGTGCGGTGCAGGTCCCTTTGAATGAAATTATTGTAAAAAAACGGATACGGAAAGAAATGGGAAATATCCCCTCCCTGGCGGAGAGTATGAAACACTTTGGCCAGATGAGCCCAATCGTACTTAACAGCCGCAATCAGCTCATCGCCGGAGGCAGGCGGCTTGAAGCAGCGCGGTACCTGGGGTGGAGAACCATCAATGCCGTGGTAATGGATATCAGTGATAACCTTTCAAAGCTGGAATACGAGGTTGAGGAAAATCTTCAGCGCCAAAATTTTACTCCCGAAGAAATCACCCAGGCTGCAAAAAAGATAAACAAACTCCGCAACCCCGGATTCTTCCGGCGCATCTTGAATGCAATTATCAGATTCTTTAAAATGCTTTTCAGAATAGAAAGCTGATATGAAAAAAATAATCGACTCCCTTAATGTAGCTTTGGGAAATCTTTTTTCCAGGCTTGGCTTAGGCATGCGGGCAAAGTTGATTATTCTTTTTGTTATTATCAAAGTTATTCCCCTGGTATTGCTCACCATCATGGCATGGGGGCAGGCAGTGGCGTTGGGGAAAGAGCTAAACCACCGCACCCAGGAATTAACCGTCCAGGCCAATGAAGCCCTGGTAAAAACCGGGGATATGGCGGTGGAAGATTCGGTAAGCGCCCTGAATAACCTGGCCACAGCCCAGATAGAACGGACCAGCACCGACATGGCCCGCCGGGTAGCGGATTTTCTCTACGAACGGGATAGGGATATTCTTTACGCTTCGGGGATTGAACCAAACCCGGCTGCGTTCCGTTATTTTGTTGACAACAAGCTGGGGAATCTGATAAAAAAGGGGGACTGGGAACTGGCGGAGGATGGTAAATCCTGGGTTCCCAGGGAAACTCCCCGTCCGGAGAAAACAGTCGTTTCCTCAATCAAAGAAAACGAGGCCAGCTTCCACTACCGGCCCCCCGACAGCTTTGCTGCCGAGCAGCGGCCCCTCTACCTGGAAATGACCTATGTGGATCTTGCGGGTAATGAGCTCATCAAGGTAACCACTTCCCCCCGGATGGATCCTACCCTGAAAAATGTGGCGGACCGCCGGAATACCTATGTAAAGGCGGAAACCTATTTTGCGGAGCTCAAGAACCTTAAACCCGGGGAGATCTACGTATCCGATGTGATCGGCGCCTATGTCCGCTCCCATTTGATCGGCATGTATACTCCGGAGAACACCGCAGCGCGGGGCCTGGATTTCCAGCCCGAAGAGGAAGCCTACGCGGGGAAGGAAAACCCCAATGGCAAACGCTTCCAGGGTATTATACGCTGGGCAACACCGGTGGTGCGGAACGGCCGTATCACCGGCTATGTAACCCTGGCGCTGGATCATGATCACATTATGGAATTTACGGATCATACCACCCCCATGAACGAGCGGTACATAGAGTTGCCCAGCGCCTTCGACGGTAACTACGCCTTCATCTGGGATTATAAGTGCCGCAGCATCAGCCATCCCCGGCATCATTCCATCGTGGGCTTCAATCCCGAAACCGGGGAAAGTGAAGTTCCCTGGCTGGAGGAAAGCATCTACCAGTCCTGGTTAACAAGCGGTTTATCCTACACCGAATTTATCAAGGACCAGCCCACTTTCGTAGATCAATCCCGGACCAAAAAACCCGCAGCGGAACTAACCGCCCTGGGCTTGGTAGGCCTGGACGGCCGCTATCTTAACAATGCCCCCCAGTGTACGGGCTGGTTCGATCTGACCAGCGAAGGGGGCTCCGGTTCCTTCCTCATACTCTGGAGCGGACTCTGGAAACTTACCACCGCCGCCACCATCCCCTACTATACGGGCCATTACGGGGAATCCAAACGGGGCTTTGGCTTTGTTGCCATAGGCGCCGGGTTCGAAGATTTCCAACGCCCTGCCCTGGATACCAAGGAAGTTTTGGACGGGGTTATCGCCGATGCGGATCGGAACCTCGCCGGCGCTGCTGCGGAAACCGGCAGAGCCATCGCGGCAAACCTCCTGGATACCACCGTAAAACTGGTGGTATCCGCGGGGCTCATGATCATCCTGGTGGTCCTTATCGCCATATGGATAGCGTCAATTTTTACCGGGAGTATCACCAGTATTATTAAGGGCATATCCACATTCCGTTCCGGAGAACGGCAGTTCCGGTTCAATGCCCGGACGAAGGATGAAATCGGTACCCTGATGGATTCCTTCGACGATATGGCGGAAAGCCTCGTGGCCAGCGAGAAGGATGCCCTGGTAATAACCCGCATGGACGGCGCCATCATGTATGCAAATGATATAGGCCTTACAACCATGAAAAGAGCGTTTTCCGATATCCAGGGGAAGCCCTACGCCCATATCAGCATCTATCCCCCGGATTCACCCTACGATCCCATTATCGCCCTCCACAACAACCGGGAAGCGGATGTTCTGTACCTGCCTGATACGAACCAGTACGTCCGGGGAGGCGCCGCCTATCTAACCGATAAGGGCGGAAATAATATCGGCTATATCATCACCACCACCGATGTTACCGAGATTGTGGAGGAACAGAAGCGGATCGAGGAACAAAAGATCCTATTGGACACCATTTTCTCCGCCTCCCCGGATCTTATCTGGTATAAGGATATTGAGGGCCGGTACCTGGCGGTGAATCCCCGGTTTGCCGCCGCAACGAATAAAACTACTGACGAGATAGTGGGGGCCGCCGAGGAGGACGTATTCCGTCCGGAAAACCTGGCAAATATCCGGGAACAGAACCGCAAGGTCATTGAATCCCGCAGACCCCAATATTCGGAAGAACATCTTATTTTTGCGGACGGCCATGAGGAAATTGTGGACATGGTACGCACCCCCATCTTCGACGGCGATAAAAATCCGGTGGGGATCCTGGGTTTTGCCCGGGATGTTTCGGCCCGGGTAGCCATTGAAAACAAATTGCGCCAGACCCAGATTGATCTTGAACAGGCGGTGATAGACGCCAATGCGGCGAACCGGCATAAGGGAGATTTTCTTGCGCGGATGAGCCACGAGATCCGTACCCCCATGAACGCCATCATCGGCATGACGGGAATTGTAAAAAAGAAACTCAGCGATGGTGAAGCCGCCGCAGATGAGATCCAGGCAAACCTTCGGCAGATCGAAACATCCTCCCAGCACCTTTTGGGACTCCTCAACGATATTCTGGATTTTTCAAAAATCGAGGCCGGCAAAATCGAACTGTCCGATGAGGCGGTGGACCTAAAAAAACTGGTCCGTACCGTAGAAACCATCATCAAGCCCCGGTGCGACGAAAAAAATATTACCTTTGATATCCGCTTAGAGCTTAGTCCGCCGGCATCCTTCAGGCTTGATCCCCTGCGGCTGCGCCAGGTATTGATAAACCTCCTGGGCAATGCGGTTAAATTTACCCCCGAGGGTGGGACAATAGAATTCAGTATTACTGAAAAGGAAAAGCAGGCGGGAAAAACCCTGCTGGAGTTCACGGTCCGGGATAACGGAATCGGCATATCCAAAGAAGCCCAGCAGTCCCTGTTTAAGCCCTTTGAACAGGCCTCGGCACAGACATCCAAAAAATACGGCGGAACCGGCCTGGGCTTAGCGATTAGTAAAAGTATTGTGCAGCTCTTTGGGGGGGATATTACCCTGCAAAGCGCCGAAGGACAGGGGAGCGCCTTTAGTTTCAGCCTCTCCTTCCCCGACGAGGCAGCCCAGGCTGAGGAAGAGCTCAGTCTGCAGAACACCGAGAACCGCCTTGCGGACAAACGGGCCCTCCTGGTGGACGACGTGGAGATAAACCGTATCATCGCCGTAAACCTGTTTGAATTTACCGGCTTGAGTTTTGACGAAGCGGAAGACGGCCTTATGGCGGTAAAAAAATTCCGGGAATCGGCGGAGTATTACTACGACATCATTTATATGGATGTACAGATGCCCAACATGGACGGCTATGAGGCCACCGCCGCCATCCGCGCCATGGACAGGGCGGATGCCAAAACCATACCCATCGTAGCCCTAACCGCCAATGCCTTTAAGGATGATATCGACCGGGCCATCGCCAGCGGCATGAACGCCCATCTTGCAAAGCCCCTGGAAATGGATAAGTGTATCGAAGTAAGCTTCCGGCTCCTTGGCCTTAAGTAGGCCGCTAGCGCTCGGACTTTTTTTCAAACCGGGAGAACAGCATGGTAAAGGTGGCCCGGCCCTGGCTTACGGATCTGAGGGATGTCATAAAACCGAACATTTTCGCCATGGGCGCCAGGGCCTTCACCTCATCGGAACCAATCTTGGAATCCATGCTCAGGACCTGGCCTCCCCGCTGGGTTATCAGGCTCATCACATCACCCACAAATTCCTTGGGGGAAACGAGGTCCACCGCCATGATCGGTTCCAGGAGTATGGGCGCCCCTTCCCGGCAGGCTTCGTAGACCCCCCGGTTGGCGCAGGCCTCGTAGGCAAACTCCGTACCGGTAAGCTCCGAGTACTCAAGCCCCGTCAGGGTAACCCCCACGTCTATACAGGGATAGCCCAGGACTATGCCGGAAGAAAATGCGCCCCCTACACCCCGTTCCACCGCTTCGAAGATCTGCTCCGGAACATCCCGCTGTTTAACAGCGTTGGTGTAGCTGTTTCCCGAGCCCGAAGGGAGGGGCTCAACCTTAAAGCGCAGTGTCGCTGCGTTTTCTTTACCCGCCATAAGTTTGGAGAACTGCTCCTCATGCTCCACCGTCCGGGTAATCGATTCCCGGTAGGTAACCTGGGGGTTCCCCACCTTTGCGTTGAGGTTGTACTCCTTGATGATCCGGGTAACCAGCACATCCAGGTGGAGTTCCCCCATGCCGGAGATGATCAGCTGCCCCGTCTCCGGATTATCCTTGGTGGTAAAAGTAGGGTCCTCCTTGGAGAGGAGACCCAGAATTTCCCGGAGCTTATCCATCTCCGACATGGTCCTGGGTTCAATGGAAACCGAAATTACCGGCTCGGGGAAATCCATCTTTTCCAGTACCACCGGCCAGCCTTCGCTCCCGATGGTGTCCCCGGTCTGGGCCAGCTTCATGCCGATAATCACCCCAATGTCCCCGGCGGAAAGTTCGTCCATGGGCTCGGACTTGTTGGAGTGCATACGGAGTATACGGTTGGCCCGTTCCCGTTTCTTCTTCCCCACATTGAATATCGCCGTACCGGGCTTGAGCGCCCCGGAATACATGCGCACATAACAGAGGCTCCCCGCCTCCCTATCGTTCTGTATCTTAAAGACCAAGCCCAGGGGCAGCCCATTGGGATCACAGGGTACCAGCACATCCTCTTCTTTTTTAAGGTGATGCCCCGCCGCAGGGGCAACCTCATCCGGCGCCGGGAGGAAGTCCACCACCGCGTCTATCACCGGCTGGACAGCGATATTACGCCGTGAAGCGCCGGCAAACATGGGCAGCAGGGACCGGTTCAGCACCGCCTGCCGAAGCTCCTTACGGATAAGTTCCGGTTCAATTTCTTCCCCGGCCAGGTACTTATCGGTAATCCCTTCGGAAAACGCCGAAAGGGTGTCGATAAGCTTTTCCCGCCATTCCGCGGCCAGGGCAACCCGTTCGTCCGCAATGGGGGAAGGGATGATGGTCTCGCCGTCGGTGGCGGCGTCCCAGCGGAGTTCCCGCATCTCCACCAGGTCGATGATCCCCTCAAAGGTACTTTCCTTGCCAATGGGTATCTGGAGGGCCACGGTTTTAGCGCCCAGTTTTGCCTGGACATCCTCCAGGACCTGGAAAAAATCGGCCCCTACCCTATCCATCTTATTTACATACCCTATGCAGGGCACATTATAGCGCTCCGCTTGGCGCCATACGGTCTCGGTCTGGGGCTCCACCCCCCGGACGGCGTCAAAAATCGCCACCGCGCCGTCCAGCACCCGCAGGGAACGTTCCACCTCGGCGGTAAAATCCACGTGCCCCGGGGTATCGATGATGTTTATCTGAAACTGCTGCCCATTCCGCTTCCAGTAGGTGGTGGTGGCGGCGCTTTGTATGGTAATGCCCCGTTCCTGTTCCTGCTCCATCCAGTCCATGATGGCTTCGCCGTCATCAACCTCGCCTATCCTATGACTCTTACCGGTATAGTAAAGTATCCGCTCGGTGGTAGTGGTTTTTCCGGCGTCGATATGGGCCATGATGCCGATATTACGCATAGTTTTAAGCATGGGAACAACTCCTGTGTATATTGTACCCTAATAGCGTAAGGGAAGCTACTCCGTATTTTCAATCGGGTCGTATGTTTTTTTTAATTGATACCTTGCCTTTTGACAAAACTAGTCCTATACTGAATCAATAATTTATGAGGAGGTCTTATGAAAAAGACAATTTTGGCAATTTTTATCGCCGCAGTGATGGTTTTATCCGCCTGTCAGGGTAAATCATCGGCTTCCGGTGGAGGCAGCGGCAAGGTTACCCTGGAACTGATGCATTTCCAGACCATCGAAACGATTGCGGAAAGCACCGAAGTCAAGGGATATCATGCAATGAAGGACAAATACATTGCTGAACACCCGGATATCAAGGTCAACGAGTCCATACTGCAGCAGATTGACTATCAGACCAAGATAATGGCCCTGGCAGCGGCGGATGAAATGCCGGATATCTTCTTTACCAAAGGATCCTGGGTACAAAACTTCTATGACAATAACCTAATGGCGGATCTTACCGGAAAAATCAATCCCGCCGATTATCGTGACGGAGTTTTCCTTCCCGTTACCCGGAATGGTAAAATATACGGCAGCCCCATACAGTTGGTTATGACCTCCCTGATATTCTACAATGAAAAAATGTTCAATGATATCGGATATGATCATTTCCCCACCACTTGGGATGAACTGGTGGACGCCAATACTAAGTTCAAGGCCAAGGGCATGACCACCATCGCCCTGGGTAATAAGGACCGGTGGCCCTACGAATCCTGTATCCTTTCCGCCCTGGGGGATCGCTTCACCGGCAATGACTGGACCCAGTCCATCATCCTCAACGATGGCAAGGCCAAATTCACGGATCCGGCATTCGTAACCGCCCTGCGGTACAGCCAGCAAATGGCCTCCATGTTCAATGTCAACTTTAATGAGATTAACAATAACCAGGCGGACGCCCTTTACTGCACCGGAAAGGCCGCTTCCACCATAGAGGGTATGTGGGCTATTTCGTACATTTTGCAGAATGCGGATCCCGATGTGCTCGCCAATACCAAGATCGCCATACTCCCCTCCGTTCCCGGTCAAAAGGGCGCGGTTAACGCCACTTCCGGCGGTGCGGGATGGGCCCAGAGCATTAATGCCAAGCTTACCGGGGCCAAGCTTGATGCGGCCATCGAGTACATGAAACAGACCACCGGTACCGAATACAGCCAGTTTATCATGGACGATTCCGGTCTTTTAGGGCCCATTGACGTTCCCGTAAAGGGCAAGTCATCCCTGCCGGCCCTATCCCAGTTCTATCTTGACTTTACCGGTACCCTTAGCTATGTTCCCGTCTACGATATCCTTATGGATGGCGCCGTTATTGATGTGATGAACTCCAAGCTTCAGGAACTGTTAGCAGGAACCGCTACTCCCGAAGCCGTCGCTGCCGCTATCCAGGCAGAGCAGGACAAGATTCAATAATACGAATTCGTTTATTCAATATTTGATACGTGTATTTCCCCCCTCGGGAAATACACGTATTATTCAAATTTGTAAATACAGGGAGGTATGGCGGTGAAATATCGGACCGGCCCGTCCAAGATTGTTATGGCGGCATATCTGCTGCCCAGCTTGATACTTTTCTTATTTGTGGTTATAGCGCCCATTTTTGCGGCTGGTTATTTCAGTACCTTTAGATGGCCCGGGGGGAAAAAGATGAGCCCCGTTGGCATTCAAAACTATATTGATATGCTGCACGATTCCATCTTCTGGCATTCCTTTGGGAATAACCTGTATATCACGGTGTTTTGTCTCATAGGGCAGATAGGCTTTGCCTTTCTCTTTGCCTGTCTTCTCAATACCAAGGGGCTTAAAGCCAAGGGCTTCCACCGGGTTGTCAGTTATTTTCCGGTAACCCTTTCCGCCGTCGTTGTAGGGTTTACCTGGACCATGATCTACGATTACAGCTATGGGATACTGAATTTCCTATTAAAGCTAATCCATCGGGAAGACCTTGTACGCGGATGGCTGTCTGAAACCTCGACCATCATGGCCGTGGTCAGCATTCCCCTGATTTGGCAATATATCGGTCTGTATCTGGTTATTATCCTTGCGGCCATGACCTCCATTTCCTCCGAAGTTTTAGAGATGGCTGAAATTGACGGCGCCAACGGGTTTCAAAAGGCGGTCCATATCATTTTGCCCCTCATACGGGGAACCCTTATTATCAGTGTCATGCTCTGTATATCCGGTAATATGCGTGTTTTCGATCATATTTATGCGATGACCCGGGGCGGGCCGGGGTATGCGTCAAGCGTTATGGCCCAGTACGCGTATAATGTTTCCTTTATGCAAATGAATATGGGGTATGGGTCCACCCTCAGTATTGGCATCCTGGTTATCAGCACCGCCCTGGTGGCTGCATCCCGGGCTCTTTTAACCTGGCTTAGTAGAAAGGGGGCTGTAGAATGAGTACTACCATTGGTTTAGAAAAAAAGCGGACGAAAAAAGGAGCGTAGTTCTCCGGCCGGAATAATAGGAAAGATTGTTTCCAATGTTATTATGATCGCCTTTTCTATTACCTGTATTTATCCGGTCTTCTGGATGTTCTATTCTTCCCTCAAGACAACCCGGGATTTCGAGTCCAATATCATCGGACTGCCCAAGGCCATACAATTCACCAATTATACGTACATCCTAACCAGCAGTAAAATTGGGTATTATTTCCTAAACACGGTCCGTAATACGGCGATCGCCCTTATTTTTATTATCCTCTTTGGCTTTATTAACGGTTATTTCATCTCCCGGTTTCGGTTTCGCGGCCGCAAGCTCCTGTATACCCTCTACATGCTTGGTATGCTGGTTCCCATCCACGCCCTGCTGATTCCCATCTACATCCTGTTCAGCAAGACCGGTCTTACCGACAGCTGGTATACCGTGGCGCTGCCGAATATCGCCTTTAACCTACCGACCTCCATTTTTTTAATAGAAAGTTATATCGGTACGGTACCCAGGGAAATAGAAGAGGCGGCGACCATTGACGGGGCAAGTTTCTCCCGTACCCTGTTTACCATTATTTTTCCCTTAGTTACCCCAATCCTGGTTACTGCGGGAATAATTGCTTTCTTCAGTTGTTGGAACGAATTCAGTTTTTCCCTGGTATTGCTGAAAAACCAGAATCTGTTCACCCTGCCCTTAGGTCTGACCATGTTTAAAGGCATTTATCAAGCCGATTATCCCAGGATGATGACCACCATGGTTATTGCCATGGTACCAGCGCTGATAATTTATTTTTCCTGTTCCAGACAGATCATCAGGGGCATGATGTCCGGTGCAATTAAGGGATAGGGTAAAAGGAGAATCCTATGATATTGAAGCTTAGGGATCACTGGAAATTGTTGTACCGGGATTTGTCGGTCGGGACAGAACGGGCATTGGATATTCTGGAAGCGGAAGACTATATTGATGCGGGTTCTCTACCCTGTGATGTGCACATGCCCCTTATTAAAGCGGGGGTCATAAAGGATCCGGTGGCAGCCGATTACTGTTACGACAGCGAATGGATAGAACGGAAATCCTGGTGGTTTCGCCGGGATTTTACGGTATCCGATGCGGATCTGTCCTGCCGGAACGCACGGCTGGTGCTGGAAAGCCTCGATCTGTTTGCCGACATTTTTATTAACGGCAGGCATATAGGGACCCACGAAAGCGCCCACTTCCCCTTTACCACGGAACTTAAGGATTGGCTGCGAAAGGGGGAGAACACCCTGCTGGTTCGTCTTACCGCCGGGCCTGAACGTATTGCTAAAGAAGATTACGACTACCTGGCAGATCATGTCTGTACGGAGTATGAGCTTGGCAGAGGAGACCGGGGTGAAAAAATCCGCTCTTCCCTGCGTAAGCCCCAGTATGTCTACGGCTGGGATTGGGGGCCGCGGATTGCCACCATTGGGATCATGAAGGATGCCCGAATAGAATTCCTGGGCGATGTGGCTGTTACCAGGGTACAACCGGTTACCCTTGAAACGGGGAAGGACGCGAAGCTGCGTTTTGAAATTGAATTTGAAAGCCTGCTGCCCATCTCCACCCAGGAGGCGGAGATCCTGTTGGAGCTCAAATTCGAAGGCGCCACGGTCCTCACCAAAACAACCGGTATTCTGGCAGTCTCGGGTATAAACTACGTGGATTTTGACGCGATCATTTCCAATGCAAAACTATGGTGGCCCAACGGTGCGGGAGCTCAACCCCTGTACACGGTGGAAGTTACGGTAAAAACCGCCGCCCATACCCATAAGGCCGATCCGGTGCGTTTTGGTATACGCACGGTGGCCCTCAATCTGGAAAAATACAGCGATAACGATCGCCGCTTTGCCCTGCGGGTTAACGGCGTTGATATCTATTCTAAGGGCGGCGACTGGATTCCTGCGGACTCCCTCTATGCCCGGGTTACCCCTGAAAAATACGAAACCCTTGTCCGTGAAGCCCGGGACTGTAACTTCAATATGCTCCGGGTCTGGGGCGGCGGTATCTATGAACGGGATGAGTTTTATGATTACTGCGATGAGTACGGTATACTCCTGTGGCATGACTTTATGTTTGCCTGCGCCATGTTTCCGGATGATAAGGAATCTTTCCGGAACCTGGTAGCCAAGGAAATCGACTATCAGACAAAACGGCTGCGGCGCCATCCCTGCATAGGCCTCTGGTGTGGTAATAACGAAAATCAGTGGCTCTTTGAGGAATACTTCGGTTCGGATCGTACGCATTTAACCAGCGGCGGGCTGCATATCTACAACGAAATAATTCCCGCAATTACCCGTACCAATTGTCCCGAGATTCCCTATTGGCGGTCCTCCCCCTACGGCGGGAAGCTGCCCAATGATAATGAGGTAGGCGATCGCCACCACTGGCGGGAGTGTACCATGAGCGACAAAATGGAAGACCGCATTAGCCCCGAGTCCTATGATACCGTTAGTTCCCGTTTTGTGTCGGAATACGGATATATCGGTCCATGCTCGGAGGCAACCATCAGCAAATATTATGACGGCAAGCCGGTTGTACGGAACGATAAAATCTGGAATCTTCACAACAACACCTTTGAAAAGGAGACGGTCTCCGAGGGCATCCGCAAACATTACACGAATCCCGATAACCTGACCCTGAAGGACTATCTGCAATACGCACGGTTAGTACAGGGACTCATGTACAATTACTCACTTGAAGCAATCCGATTCTATCCCCGTAATGACGGTTCCCTGTTTTGGATGTATAACGATACCTGGGGCGAAGTCGGCTGGACCATTATTGATTACTACCTGGATCGCAAGCCCTCCTATTACTATGTCAAACGGGCCTTTGCGCCCATCAAATTTGTTCTTCGCGCTCCGGGTGATAAGAAAACGGTCCGGGTAATGGGTATCAATGATACTCCGGCGGAACAGACCGTGGAAGTGGAATACGGCTATGCGGGTTTTGACGGCAAGTACGATACCGCAAAAACTTCCATCACCCTGCCGGCCTTCAGTAAGGGCATGGTCCACGAATTCGCCGTACCCAAAGCCGATTTGACCCGGGGCCTTGTATTTGTCCGTGGAGGAAGCGCCCATCCGGCAATTCTGCGTACCGGGCCGTTCCGGGAATACCAAAAAGCCGAAAGCACCGTTTCTGTGGTGAGTATTGATACTGTGGGAAAGGATTACCGGGTTACATTAAAAAGTTCCGGTTACAGCCACGCCGTATCCCTTGGCCTTCCGGCGGACATCCACTTGGATGATGATTATTTTGACATGCTGCCCGGAGATACGCGCATCCTTACGGTCAGGGATGGAGTAGGAAGGGTGGAGAAATCCAGCGTCAAACCGGTATACCTCGTCCCGGGACAGGATTGGCAAACCGGCAGGTCCTAAAGAACTGCCATAATAATTTTTACACATCACAAAGGACATGAAGGAGGGTATCGTATGTACAAAGGATTTTCAGCCGGACTTCTGGGTTTTGGTAACCGAACACTAAAAGAAGATATTCCACTGGCTGCAAAATACGGCTATGCCGGTATCAATTTTGATATCGTCAAGGAAGCGCAAAATGACCCCGGAGAAATCAAGGCGCTTTTGGATACGCACAAACTTGTATCCGGCGGATTTGGACTGCCGGTGGATTACCGGAATTCCCCTGAAATCTTTGAAGAGGGTATAAAAAAGCTGCCCGCCTATTGCGAATTTGCCCGTAAGACCGGAAGTAATCGCTGTATTACCTGGATTATCCCCTGGAGTGATACCCTGGACTACAAAGCCAATTTTGAACTCCATAAAACAAGGCTGACCCGGGTGGCAAAGATACTGGAGGAGTACGGTATCCGTTTTGGTATTGAATTTGTCGGCCCGCCGGCGGAACGCAAGGGAAAAAAATACGGGTTTATCCATAACCTGGATACCTTAATGGAGTTATTACAGGCCATAGGGACTTCCAATCTGGGAATCCTCATGGATGCCTGGCATTGGGATCTGGCGGGACAAACCTATGGGGATTTCAAAAAGATCCCCGGTAATGAATGGGTTGTCATGGCCCATATCAACGATGCGCCCAAGGGTATACCGGCGGAGGAACAACAGGATCTCAGCCGGGAGCTGCCCGGCGCCACGGGGATTATCAAGATTGCCGACTTTATGAAGGGGCTGCTTGATCTAAAATATGACGGCCCCGTGTACGTAGAACCTTTTAACGAACCCCTTAAGGCAATGGATTTTGAAAATGCGGTTAAAACCGCCAAAGCGGCAATGGATACGGTGTGGCCTAAATAGCGTCTAATAGCGGTTCATAGGGAATCGCCCAATGTTTTAAACTATCATGAGGAGTTTGTATGAAGAGTCTTGTATTAGGAAATAAGAAAGCATATCTTGAGGATGTTCCCGATCCGACCCCCGAAGGGGAATGGGTCATCGTCAAAATTGAATCAACCCCCATCTGCGGCAGTGATAAAAATGCCTTTTTCAGCGAGACCCTGGTACGGGATGCCGGCCACGAAGGCGCAGGTATTGTGGTGGACAGTGCGGGTTCTACCCTATTAAAAAAGGGAGACCGGGTCATTCTGAATCCCCTTTCAGGCTGCGGTAAGTGCGAGCTCTGCCTGTCGGGGAATTATATTTATTGTACGGATAAGCCCCCGTTCGGTTCCCATTTCGCACAGTTTGTAAAGGTTCAGGATTTTGTATGCACCAAACTACCCGAGGATATTTCCTATGATGTAGGAGCCATGGGATGCTGTGCCCTTGGGCCGTCCTTCAGTTCTATTAAGCGGATGAACCTGAAGGCCTTTGATACCCTGCTGGTTACCGGGCTTGGTCCTGTGGGTATGGGCGCCGTTTCTATCGCTAAATTCCTGGGCGCCCGGGTTATAGCCCTGGATACCGTTCCCTTCCGGAAAAAGATGGCCAAGGATGTACTCGGCGCCGATGTGGTCCTTGATGCGGCGGATCCGGAGGTAAAGGCTCAAATTATCAACGCCGTACGCCCGGCGCGGATCATCCGTGCAATTGACGCTTCCGGAAACGCCGCCGCAGAAAGGCTTTGTATTGACGTTATTGAACCGGGTGGGATCATTGCCTTTGTTGGAGAAAACCACAAGGAAATTCCCATAGTCCCAAGCAGAGATTTTATCCGCAAAGGGCTGACCCTGATGGGTTCCTGGCATTGTAACCTGAATGACCGGGCGGAGATGATCTCCCTTCTGCGCAGATCCCCCCTGGTTCCAAAACTGATCACCGATACCTTCGGGTTCTCGAAAGTGCAGGCGGCTTTTGATAAATTTGTCGGCGGAGATGCCTGCAAAGTAATGCTGAAGCCCTGGGAATAATATAATATAAGGATGGTTCATATGAAACGAAAGGCTTTAATTCTCTGCGGCGGGTGGGATGGTCATCAACCGGAACTTATAACCCAGCGCTTTGGCGATTTTCTTACCGATAGTGATTTTGATGTTACCGTGGAAAGAACTACCGATATATTAGAAGATTTGGCGCTGCTTAAGTCGCAGGATCTCTTCATCCCGGTCTGGACCATGGCAAAGGAATTCCCCTATGCCTATTTTGAAACGATTTCCGAAGCCATAGGGTCCGGTGTTGGATTAGCCGGTTGTCACGGGGGCATGTGTGACGCGTTCAGGTTCAATATATTGTGGCAGTTTATGACCGGCGCCAATTGGGTAGCCCATCCGGGCTGTGATGGGACCCCCTACCGGATCAATATTCGTTCAAGCTCTAATCCCCTCACCGAGGGTATCAAAGATTTTGATATTCTTTCAGAGCAATACTACCTTCATGTGGACCCCGCCAATGAAGTCCTGGCTACTACCCGGTTCCCCGTGGTCAAATGGTATCATTCCGCCAACGGAGAGGTTGATATACCCCAAATTTGGACACGAAAGTGGGGACATGGACGGGTTTATTATAATGCCCTGGGCCACCATAACGATGTCTTTGATATCCCCCAGGCATGGGAATTGATGAAACGGGGACTTCTGTGGGCCGCCGATGGAAAACGCATCGCGGTTGAGCAGGGGCTTTCAGCGGACGAATTCAAGAGCGATAAAGGAATGTACTAATATGGACAAATTACGTATTGGAATTGTGGGTATCGGGAAAATCAGCGGTATTTATCTGCAGAATTTGACCGGTATGTTCGGAAAACGGGTAATTCTTAGTGCGGTAACGGATCTAATCCCGGAGCGGGCAGAAAAAGCCGCCGAGGAATATAAGACCCGTTACATTAAGGGCATTGATGAGCTTATCAATGATCCCTCGGTGGATATTATTCTCAACATAACCCAACCCCAGAAGCACTTTCAGGTAGCTATGACCGCGGTCAAGGCGGGGAAACATGTATACGATGAAAAACCGCTTTGCGTAACACGGGAAGAAGCCCAGGAGCTTCTTAAAACAGCCGCCGCCAGTAAGGTACGGGTTGGCGGCGCCCCGGATACATTTCTCGGTGCGGGAATCCAAACCTGCCGCAAATTGATCGACGACGGCTGGATAGGCAAACCTATCGCTGCCACCGCTTTTATGATGAACCATGGACATGAGCATTGGCACCCGGATCCGGAATTCTACTATAAAGCCGGTGCAGGCCCCATGTTTGACATGGGCCCCTATTATCTCACCGCCCTGGTTAATCTCCTGGGGCCCATTACCCGGGTATCCGGTTCAGCCCAGCAGGGGTTTAAAACCAGAACCATCACCAGCGAACCCCAGAATGGCAAGATTATCAACGTAGATGTACCTACCCATATCGCGGGGGTACTTGATTTTGCAAACGGCGCCGTGGGGA
Source organism: Treponema primitia ZAS-1 (assembly GCF_000297095.1). Lineage (NCBI taxonomy): Bacteria > Pseudomonadati > Spirochaetota > Spirochaetia > Treponematales > Treponemataceae > Treponema > Treponema primitia. The sequence continues at coordinate 19,112 of NZ_AEEA01000046.1, forward strand.
CGATTATTACAAGCTTCGATGTCTGGGCTTCCTCAATGCCCTTTATCGAAATTTACGGTACCGAAGGTACGCTTCAGGTTCCGGACCCCAACTACTTCGGCGGGCCGGTCAAGGTACGTCGTTTCCAGGCGGAAGAGTGGTCGGAAGTGCCCCTGTTAAAGGGTTTCCCCGAAAACAGCCGCGGGCTGGGAATAACCGACATGGCCGAGGCCATTGTTGAAGGCCGGCCTCACCGGGCCTCCGGTGAATTAGCATATCATGTGCTTGAGGTGATGCACGGTATCCACGATGCATCCGCCTCGGGAATTTATTACCAGCTAAAAAGCACCTGCGTTCAACCTGAAATTATGAAATAATTTTTTTACCATGATCAAACCCGGCTCCTTCAAGAGTAACTTGAGGGAGCCGGAATTTTTCCCTAATAGCGTTAAAAAGATAATTTTGGTATTATATATCTATGTTTCTCGTCCTTGTGTTTTTTTGGACATATATCGCCTATGCGCCTACTTCCTACATTGCCGTCATGGTCCGGGGACTTGGGTATAGTCCTTCTATCGTCGGGATACTCCTGGGAATATTTGAAGGCGCCGGTATTGCAGGCCCCTTTCTTTTTGGCTACTTTGCGGATAAATGGGGACGTTACAAACCGGGCTTAATCCTGACATTTTCTTTTTTGGCTATCGCCGGGATTCCCCTGGGCCTGTTCCGCAATCCCCTGGCCAGCGCCCTGTTTATAGCAATACTGGGCATGGGGTACCGCTCATCCACTCCCCTGTTGGATGCGGTGGCCACCATCAGTCTGGGAAATACGGGAAACTACGGAAAAGTCCGGGCCTTTGGATCGATTTCGTATATCATCATGGTTCTCTTTTTGCAGTACAATAAATTCTTAGTCTCCGATACATCCCGTAATATTGGGATCTGGTTCTTGCTTTCAGGCTGCGTGGCGACCCTTACGGTACTTATTATCCCGGCGAAATACACCGGAAATGGCCGGCCCCGGATAGCCGCCATAGCACGGAAAACTTCCGGGGGAACTGCGTTGCAAGCAGCTCAAAGTACCAAAAGTTCCCCCCGCCGAATACTAAGCCCGCTATTCATCATGGGACTCCTGATAATCGGTTTCTCCCGTCTGGCCATGGCCCCGATAAACGGCTTTCTCCCCCTGTATGTATTCGAAGCGATGCAATGGAATGCGGTGGGCTTGATTTCGGCGCTGGCTGCCACTGCGGAAGTACCCTTTATGTTTATCTCCGGTAAGCTTATCCGCCGTTTTGGCGCACTACCCCTGGTAGCGTTTTCCAGCGCTGCGGTAGGGCTGCGATTGGGTATTTACGCCCTGTTCCCCGTAAAGGGAGCAATCATCGCGGGACAACTCCTCCATTCCTTCTGCTTTGGCATTTTTCACCCCGCGGCGGTGGCGTTTATATCGAGCAGCGTTCCCCCGGAGCGCCGCGCCCTGGGCTTGTCCCTTTACCTTTCCCTGGGATGCGGTCTGCCGACTATGCTGGGAAATATCACCGGCGGAATCATCATAGAACACTGGGGATACCGGACGCTCTTCACTTCGTTTATAAGCTTTGCCCTCATATCAATAGCCCTGTACCTGTTTACCCGTTTTCACCGGCGTAGAAATGAGGCGTGAGATTCACCTTCCCTTTTCGCCCATCCTGTGGTATAATTACACAATTCAGGAGTATTTATGGACCAAACCCTTTCCTACGTATTGGTAACCCCCTATACTATTGCCAAAAGCAGGACCGGCGGCGTGTTATCCCGGCTCATTTCCCGGGCGGAACTGGAATTGGTGGGCTGCCAAATAATAACCGCCAATGAAACCTTTACGAAGGAATACGCGGATCTTCTGCGCAAACAAAACCCAACCAGTGATGTTACGCTCCTGGCGGACTATGTGGAACAAAACCTGGGGCCCTCCGGGGGCAGGGAACATCGCAGCCTCCTGCTCCTGTTCCGGGGAGAAGACCCCTGCGGTAAGCTTGCCGCCATTTGCGGGCACCTGTATCCGGAACACCGGGATGTGGATGACGTTACCGGGGAAACCATCCGGGATACCTACGCGGATCTCATCACGGATCCCGGGGATCCTAAAAAGGTCACCTACTTTGAGCCTGCGGTGATAACTTCCCGGAGTCAGGATTGGGCGGATAAGGATTTGGCCCTCTTTGCACGGTTTTTAAAGGGCCGGGAGAATATCGTTCATAATCTCCAACACCTGGATCCTTCGAAGATAGAACAGACCCTGGTCATCCTCAAGCCCGATAACTGGCAGTACGCATCTTCCAAACCGGGCACCATCATTGATATGTTCTCCCGGACGGGGCTGCGGATCGTGGGGATCAAGTTACACCGCTTTTCCCTTGCCCAGGCTCTGGAATTTTACGGCCCCGTGGAAGAGGCTCTGCGGGAAAAGCTCGCCCCCATCTTCGGGAAAAAGGCACGGGAACTCCTTGAAAAGGAATTTGAAATCACCCTTACCGATGATACCGAAAAATCCCTCTCCGCATGTTTCGGTACCCGGTATGCAAAGGATCAGTTTGATCAGATTATCGAGTTTATGTCCGGAACCCGGACGGGAAAGTGTCCGCCGGATGAGATCAGCAATCCCGGCAGCGTCAAATGTATGATCCTCATCTACGAAGGGGAAAATGCGGTTAAAAAGATTCGAGACGTATTAGGCCCCACGGATCCCCTAAAGGCGCCGGGAGGAACGGTGCGCCGGGAATTCGGCAGCAACGTGATGGTCAACACCGCCCATGCTTCGGATTCCGCAGAAAGCGCGAAACGGGAAAAGGGCATAGTCACGATAAACGAAAATCCCCTGGGTAGTATCATTGAAGCCTACCTGGCGGTACGAAAATAGGAATTCTATATGGACACAAAAAACGAACGCCTTTCTCCGGCCCACTGGGCCGATGAGACCGCGGCAAAGATAATCCGGGAGAAGGGCGAAAAAGAACAGTATACCTGCGCATCGGGCATCACCCCTTCGGGGACGGTGCATATCGGCAATTTCCGGGAAATAATTTCCGTGGATTTGGTGGCCCGCTCTTTACGGGACCTGGGTAAAAAGGTACGGTTTATTTATTCCTGGGACGACTACGATGTGTTCCGCAAGGTACCCAAGAATATGCCCAAGCAGGAGGAGCTGGAAAAGTTCCTCCGCTTCCCCATCACCATGGTGCCCGACCCCTGGGATCGGGATACCAGCTACGCCCGGCACCATGAGGTGGACGTGGAAACCATGCTGCCCGAAGTGGGCATACACCCCGAGTACCTCTACCAGGCCGAACGGTACCGCGCTTCCCGCTACGCCGAAGGGATACGCAAAGCCCTGGAACACCGGGACACCCTCAAAACCATTCTGGATAAGTTCCGGGACGAGGACCACAAGATCCAGGGCGAATGGTGGCCCGTGAGCGTTTTCTGCGACCACTGTAATAAAGACGATACGGACATTGACGGCTGGGACGGAGATTGGGGCCTCGGCTACCACTGCAACTCCTGCGGCCATAGTGATACTGTGGATATCCGCAAGGCGGCGGGGGTTAAGCTCGGCTGGCGCATAGACTGGCCCATGCGCTGGGAGCACGAGCAGGTTGATTTTGAGCCCGCCGGTAAGGATCACCATAGCCAGGGCGGTTCCTTCGATACTGCCCGCCATGTCAGCAAGGAAGTCTACAATTGGGAAGCCCCCGTCACCTTCCGCTACGACTTTATCGGTACCAAGGGCATACCCGGCAAGATGTCCAGCTCCTCCGGCGTGGTGGTGGACCTCAAGGATGTGCTGCGGGTTTACACCCCGGAGCTGACCCGATACCTCTTTGCGGGAACCCGGCCCAATACGGAATTTACCATTTCCTTCGATCTGGACGTGATAAAAATTTACGAAGACTACGACCGGCTTGAGCGCATCGCCTGGAAGGTCGAGGAAGCCAAGGACGAAAGCGCCTACCGCAAGGCCCGGCGGATCTACGAACTTTCCCAGGTGGATTGGGACCCAAAGGGCCCCCAAATAATGCCCTACCAGATCCCCTTCCGCCACCTCTGTAACCTAATTCAAATCGCCGACGGCAACATAGACCAAGCCGTAGCCGGCCTGGAAAGCTCCGGCAGCGGCCCCAAACCGGAGCAGCTACCCGGCCTAAAAGCCCGGGCGGAACGGGCCAAATACTGGGCGGAAAACTGCGCCCCCGAAGAGTTCCGCTTCCGCCTGCGCGCCCCCGGCGAACAGGCTGCCCTCAGCGAAGCCGAAACCGCGGCCATACGGGATCTGCGGGATACGGTCATCGCCGGCATCGGCCAATACGCCGACGACAAGTCCTGCGCCGAAGCCATCTACAAAATTGCGGAAGACCACAGCCTGGACGGCAAGGCACTCTTCCGGGCCGCATACCAGGCCCTAATCGGCAAAGACCAGGGCCCCCGGCTTGCAAACTTCCTGCGCTCAATCAACCGGGAACGGCTCTTGGGGATTTTGGAGAAATATTAACCGTAAAGGCTAAGTAGGGATTGTATTATCCATCTTTCCCTTTTCGACTTTTTTGCGGTTCATATTTTTTAAGGAGCATATATGAAAGTTAGTATTCTTAGCGGTATTTTCCTTAGCGCCATGGCGGTAAATAGTTTTGCTGCGGACAGCAGTATTTTCAGTTACCGGGTGGGGCAGATCGAAGTTCATATGCTGGTAGAAACCCGGGGAGCGGGGAACATTTCCATCCTGATAAACCCCGACAGGGCGGCCCTGGACCGCTATATTCCCGGGGGGACCTATACTTCGGAGATCAACACCTTTCTTATAAAAACCCCGGACAGTATCCTTGTGGTGGACACCGGTTTCGGCGGGGCCATCCTGAATTCTATAAAGACCCTGGGCTTTGATCCCGCCCAGGTGGACGCGGTACTCCTAACCCACATGCACGGAGACCATATCGGAGGCCTCCAGAAAGACGGCAAGGCCATCTTCACCAAGGCCCGGGTGTATCTGGCCCAACAGGAAAAAGATTTCTGGATAAAACCCGGCGCTCCCACGGCGGGTAATTCCGCCGCCGCAGCCCTGGCCCCCTACGGAAACCGGGTGGAAACTTTCCTCCCCGGGGATTTAGGCGCAACCATTGCCGACCTTATCCCGGGAATAAAACCCATCGCTGCCTTTGGTCACACACCGGGTCACACCGCATTTATGGTAGAGTCTGCAGGTAAGAAGCTCCTCATCTGGGGCGACCTGATGCACGCCCAGCTCATCCAGTTTCCCCTGCCGGAACAATCGGTAAGCTACGACACGGACCCCATCGCCGCTGCGGCAATCCGCAGGCGGATCTTGGAATACGTCGCCCAAAACAACATTCCTATCGCGGGGATGCACCTGGTGTACCCGGCCATAGGAACCGTCAGGAAGGCAGGGGACGGCTATTGGTTTACCCCGGCGGAGTAGGCGGCAAAATATACCGTCAAAAAAACCCGGTCTATTACTAAACCGGGCATGGAGATATCAGATTACTCAGACCTTTGAGTATTCCAGCGTTTTCCAGAGCTTGTACTACTATTTTGTACAAGTCTTACTTGGTTTGTATAGCTTATACTTCCTTCAGAATAACGGTATTCGTTATATTCCAAAATAACCCAATCAGTACCACTGCTTAAATTCGTATTTGCATAAAGTGAATTTTGATCTCCATCGGGAGAACCAAGTTTATTTGTATTAAGAGCCAGAGCTGCATCATAGGATATGGAAAGTAAATACTGGGTAGATTTATTATCATTACTATCTGTAATAGTATCAGTTTTTTGACTATATGCACAACCATTAACCGTTGTACCATTATCGATAATCATGGTCCCTGTGCTATCTTGTTTTACATATTCTGCATTGTGTTCCCCTATTATAGTTAGAATATCGCCAACCAAAGTGTAGTTTTTTATATCCTGTTGTTCCGTTGACCCCGGTAATTTCCATTGTCCGTCTTCCCACACATTTGAAACATTAAATGTTATTTGTGTGTCCGTGAAAGTAAAGGTGCCTTTCATGTCATCTTCACCATTTCTTTTATTTAAAAAATTGTTTCCTGAAAACACTAAACCTCTATCTGATTCAGCCCAAAACCATGTCCCTTCAAATTTAGTGTTTTCAACATTCCTAGACCAATCCACCATGGATGCTTTAGCAACTGTTCCACTTCCATTAGTGAATGTTACTGTAGCTCTTTTATATGTGTGTGAACCACTTGGACCGGTCTCTAAGAGTACTATAAAACTTCCTGAAGCATTCCATGTATTACCTGATTCCAAAAGCAAAGTAACGGTGTTATCACTGACAACAGAAGATAATCCAAGGGTAACATATGTACCATGGTCAAGTCCATCTCCGATATCATCATCATTTAATGTAGATGAAAATATTTTTATTTTGAACTCCCCACTTGGTAAACCATCACTAAACGTAATTCCCTGTCCCGATTGACCACCGTCTCCACCATCACCGTCACCGTCTCCACCATCACCATCACCATCACCATCACCAGTCCAAGCTACGCTTAAACTTTTATTAGAAAAAGTTTTTGATGAATATTGTTTTGATACTGTAATATTTTCAGGTTGTGCAGGGCCACTTAAACTATAAGAGTTATCCGGTGTAATATAAATTCTAATATTCAAGGTCGTATCAGTAAACCCGTTCCTCCAAAATAATGGAATACTTGTTGTTGCTGCTTTAATTGGTACAGTCGTAATGGTTGAATCAGTTAAACTATTACCACCATAAACACGGCCTGAACCATTTCCACCATTTACGTTATTGCCTTGAACAGTAATGTAATATGATTTATCAATATAGTCAGAAGGGATATTAGTGACCTCCAAAGTTCCTTCTTTAGTTATTCCACCACCACCTCCAGCAGCAGCCCATTTGGCATATACCGTTATACCTCCTGTAACAGAACTTGTTTCTGTAAATTTCGTTCCACTATCAGTTGGATTTATATACCATCCTTCAAAATTACTTCCTGATTTTGTAGGTGTAGGTAATGGTCCTACTTTATCACCAGTAACGACTTGAATGGTTGTAGGACTAACAGTTCCCCCATCAGGATTAAAGGTTATCGTATATGTTGCAGGCTTATCTGTGTTTCCCCATCTTGCATATATCGTAATGTCAGCTATCACCTTAGTTGAGGATGTGAACTCTCCACCCCAAACATCATTTGTTCCATCACTGGTAAACCATCCCCAGAAGACAGTGTCACCTGTCGTTTTGGTGGGTGTAGGTAAATTTCCTATTGCGCTACCTTCTTTTACTATTTCACTTCCGGGGGTTACTGTTCCACCGTTAGCATTAAAGATTACCGTATATTCAGTTTTAGGATCCTCCGGTCCCGGGCATCCCGTCAATACCATTCCAAATACCATCGCCATGCCGAGTATTGCTATTAAAAAAATATTCTTCTTCACATTCATCTCCTTGAAAATGTATTTAATAGGCATAAACCCATTATTCCTTGTTGCTATCCTCTTTTTGCTCTTGCTTATCAAGAATAGAGGGAATAATCGTATTTTGGGTACGGACAAGAAATTTTGTAATAGCGAGTATTGATAATTTGTTTTCTTCTGTCAGAGCCGGAAAATTCTTGTTAAAGGTTTCAAGCATTTTTTCTTTGTCCTTTGCCATAGCTCCTCCTTACAAATATTCCTCACAAATCGCCAAAACCCTATTACAGGGCAGTATATTACCCGGTAATAGGTAAGTCAATACCCTATAATGGAGTCTTTTACCTTGCTATAATCGATTTTTAATAGTATAGTTAGGAGTGTTATGGATAGGACGGTCAATGAACGCTTAGCACAAGCACGGCACGAGCTAAAACTATCCCAGGTAAAATTTTCCAAGGGGATACACCTAAAAAGTAGCGGTTATTATTCTGACATAGAAATCGGCCGGCACGAAGTTAATGACCGTATTATAGAACTGGCATCATCGGTCTATGGGATAAATAAGCACTGGTTAAAAACCGGTGAAGGGAAAATGTTTGACAGGCAGATAGACCAGAAATTCGAAGAAATGGCTATTTTATTTCAGGAATTAAATCCCGATTTTCAAAGTTACGTTTTAACGCAGATAAAAAATTTAATCAAACTACAAAATCTAAAAAAATGAACCGATCAATATTAACCCAGTATCCCCAGCAGCCTATCTAAATCTTCCATGGAATAATACTCGACACTGATACTGCCTTTTTTCAAGTCCCCGTGGATGGCCACCTTGGTTCCCAGACGCTCCCTAAAGCGGTCTTCCATGGCTGTTAATTCGGGGTCCCGTTTGGAGGCCATCGGAGGGGCCTTGCTTGTCCCGGTCCCGTCGCGGTTCAGTGCTGCAGCCCGGCTCTCCGCCTCCCGCACCGAAAGCCCCCGCTGGAGGATCTCCCCCAGGAGCCGCTCCTGGGCCGCCTCGCCGTTAGCCGCCAGGATGGCCCGGCCATGGCCGGAGCTAAGCTCACCCCTTTCCAGGGCGTCCCGGGCTGCCGTGGGCAGCTTGAGGAGCCGCAGGGCGTTCGCCACGGTGGACCGGTTCTTCCCTACCTTGGCCGCCACCTCGTCCTGGGATAGGCCGGTCAGATCCATAAGCCCCTTGTATGCGGCGGCCTCTTCCACAGGGTTAAGATCCGAACGCTGAACGTTTTCGATAAGCGCCACTTCCAGGCGTTTTTCGTCGGAATAGTTTCGTACCAGGGCCGGGACTTCCGTAAGCCCCGCCAGGCGGGCCGCCCGGCTGCGCCGTTCCCCGGCGACAATAACCCAGGTTCCATCCCCGGCGTCCTCAACAATCAGGGGCTGGATAATCCCATGCTCCCGGATAGAATCCGCCAGTTCCTTAAGGCTCTCCTCATCAAAGCGTTTGCGGGGTTGGCCGGGATTGGCCTTGAGTTTCGCCAAGGGGATCTTCAGTTCCGGGGTACCGGTTCCCGTTCCAACACCGGCGTTATCCCCAAGCCCTGCGGGCAAATCATCGTCATCCGGGAGCAGGGCGGCAAGCCCCTTGCCCAGGCGGTCCTTAGGCCCCACGGTTAACCCCTTCACCGGAAACACCGAGCTTACTCCGGCGGATTACCTCTTCGGCAAGACTCTTATACGCCTTGCCGCCGGAACTTTGGGGATCGTAACGGGAAATGGGCTGACCATGGGAGGGCGCCTCGGAAAGCCGGACATTTCGGGGGACTATGGTGGTAAAAACCTTCTGCTTAAAATAGGCGCTCACCTGGCTTACCACCTCCTGGGCTAATCGGGTCCGGGAATCGTACATGGTAAAAAAGAGCCCCCCAATTTCCAGGCCCGGGTTGAGCCGTTTCTGGATACGCTTGATGGTTTGCAGCAACAGGGTAAGCCCCTCCAGGGCGAAGTATTCGCACTGCATGGGGATAAGCACCGCATCGGCGGATACCAGGCCGTTTATGGTAAGCACCCCCAGAGAAGGGGGACAATCGATCAGGATAAAATCATAGCTGTTCCGTACCGGCGCCAGGGCTTTTTTCAGGAAATAATCCCTATCGTCCTGCTCGATAAGCTCCACCGCAGCGCCGGAAAGGTCGATGCTGGCGGGGATCACCGAAAGGTTCGGGGTTTCCGTGGGCCGTATAACTTCTTCTATGGATGCGGTACCGGAAATAAGCTCGTACACCCCGGGCTTAACCGCAGCAGCCCCCACTCCGCTGGAAAGATTCGCCTGGGAATCAAAGTCCACCAGGAGTACCGACTTCCCCTCTTCCGCAAGGTAGGCCCCGAGACTGATAGCGGAGGTGGTCTTGCCGACCCCCCCTTTTTGATTTACAAAAACGTATACTCTACCCATTTCTCCAACCGGCACTTTAAAACTAGTATATTCTATAATAGTATGTTATGCTTATTCAATGCTACTGACTGACTGAAAGATTTATAGGAGTATAAATGACATCCATACAAATGCTTGCCATTGATTTAGACGATACCCTGTTACGGTCAGATCTGACCATTTCCTTTCGTACCAGGAACGCTATCAGAAAAGCGGAAGCCCAGGGATGTGTGGTGGTTCTGGCTTCAGGCCGGATCCCTTCGGCCATGGAGCACTTTGCCCGGCTTTTGGGGCTCCACAAACGGCCCGGGTACCTAATCTGCAATAACGGTACCATGATCCAGGAAAGCCATACGGGAAAACTCATCTACGAAGCCAAGATCCCCCCAAAAACTGCGCTTGTGGCTTACGATCTGGCGGCGGCGGAGGGCTTTCCGGTGCAGCTCTACGAAGATGATATCATGTATATCTCCCGGCCTAATGAATTCGCCGATTACGATCAAAAACTAACCGGGCTTAGGCAGGTAGTGGTAGAGAATTTCCGGGCCATGGTGGGTAACGGCTGCTATAAACTGTTAATTCCCGGGGATCCCATGACCCTTAAACCCCTGGAAAACATCCTGCAAACCTATATAGGCAGCGAAGTGACCATTTTTACCAGCAAACCCTACTTTCTGGAAATACTTCCCCATAATGTTGATAAGGGGGCAAGCCTGGCAAAGGTGGCGGAAGTCCTGGGCATCCCCCAGAGCGCAGTGCTGGCCATTGGGGATTCCATGAACGATGAGGCCATGATACGCTGGGCCGGCATCGGGGTCGCCATGGCTAACGGTGACGACCGGATCAAGGATATCGCCGCCATGGTTACCAATAAATCCAACGATGATGACGGTGTGGCGGATCTGATAGAACGGTATATCCTGGGAAAAGAAGCCCTTCCAAAACCCGCCGGCGCCTAATTCATTGAAATAATTTATTAGTATTGCTTCCCCCATACTTTGCCGATAATTAGGGCATGAAACAGATTAACCGGATTTTTGTAGTATTCTTTATTTTGGCGGCGTTTAATACGCTCCAGGCCCAGGATATCACTGATTTGACCGTGGATCCCTTTAACGGGACCAACGGCTATACCGGAAGTACCAGCCTTTCCGGAGTCGGCGATTACGATTTAAGCGTTATTTCCCCCGATGCCGCGCCGGCAGGCATTTCCCCGGAATATATCCCGGCGCCCCAAAGCGGCCTGAGAAACTCCGCTTTCCGTCAAGAGGGAATCGCTTCCTGGTACGGTACGGAATTTGAGGGTCATCCCACTGCATCGGGGGAGATCTTCAATCCCGCCCAGCTGACCGCAGCCCACCCCAATCTACCCTTCGGTACCATGTTAAAGATAACCAATATTCAGAATAACCGTCAGGTAACGGTACGGGTTAACGACCGGGGACCCTTTGTAAACACCCGGATCATCGATGTATCCCGGGCAGCGGCGGAAGTGCTTGACATACTCGGTACGGGAACCGCCCCGGTGGTGGTAGAACTGGCAGGAGAAGCGGCCATAACGGCGCCTCAGGCGCCGCCCATATTGTCCGAACCCTGGATTGCCCCCATTCCCGCTCCCGCCCAGCCTCCTATGGCAGCGGCACAGCCGGCTGTACCACCTACGGTGGTTGACCCCAACGCTGCAGTAGTTAGGCCGGGGATACCGCCCTTCGGGACAGACAAACGGTACCGCATCCAGGTAGGGGCCTATAAGGTTACCAGAAATGCGGTGGACACCTTTGATCGCGTAAAAGACCTGGGAATTGAGCCATCCTATGAACGGCATGACGACCTTTACCGGGTGGTGATTGGGGGTATACGGGCGGAAGATATTCAGACCCTGGCAGGAAGACTCGGTACCGCCGGATTTCGTGAAATTCTTGTTCGGGAAGAATAATCTCTTAATTTCTTGACCTTAACCATGAATTTTTTGTATATTCTATTTATCGGAACACTTTATACTTATCACTAATAGAATGGAGGACCATATGAAGGTAACGCCTTTGGCCGACAGGGTCATGGTTAAGCTGGAAAAGAACGAGGCAAAGACTGCCGGAGGGATTATCATTCCCGATACCGCCCAAGAAAAGACCCAGACCGGGTTGGTGGTAGCAATAGGGGACGATAAGGACGTGATCAAGGTTAAGGCTGGCGATAAGGTCATGTATGACAAATACGCCGGAACCCAGGTTAAGATTGACGGGATCGAACATCTTATCCTTAAGATGGCCGATATAATCGCCATCATCGGATAAGAAGTTTCTAGCTTACTGCAAAATCTATCTGATTAACCCGGCCTGCGCCGGGTTTTTTTGTTACCGCGCTTTCTTCGCACCCCTGCCTGCAGCTTTTCTGGCCGAAGCTTTCTATTTATTAAAATTATATTGCATTTAACAATATAATTCCAGTAGCAGAGTTACGAATAAAAATACTGAAAGTTTTTATTTTTTCCCCGAGTACAAAGTAAATTCCATCTCATCCTTGTTCTGCCGGATAAGATTGAGCCAGAGCGTTTTTTTGGAGGTCAGGACCGTACTCTTACGGCCTATGGAGCGAAGTTCCTCGTAGAGAGAAGCCCCGTTCTTTGCGGCATAATAGGTCTTTTGATTATTGCCCTTAAAAATCTGTTGGGCTTTCTCGTCAATTTCCTTATTGATGGCAGCTTCATAACTTTTAAGAAGGGTATCGTATTTATCAATTATACCCCTAAGATAATCAAGAATAAGACGATCGTAGTTGGGAATCTGGTCCAGGAGAAGCATAAACTGTTTAAGCACCAATACTGCGGTGGAATACTCCTCCTGATTATAGGCTTCCACACCCTTTTGACAGAGCTCTGTCACCGTGTCGTTGCTTACCGTTACCCTGCCATTGACGGGGAATTTAAGGTTTACGTTAAACCGGGGCATCACCGCTGCGGTTTTAGCCAGAAGATCCATCAGGTCCAGGTAGATCCGCTGTTCCCAGAGGGAGTCCTTAGTAGAGGCAACGAGCTTGTTCATCTCTTCGCTGAACTGTTCCTTGTACCGTTCCTCGGGTTTAAACACCACTTCGCAGGTGGGCAGCTGGACTCCCTTAAACTCGATGGTTCCGGTATCAAAGAAATACACCCCGTCATTTGCCGCCAGCGGGGATTTGACCGCGTTGTTTTCCTTTACATAACTGAGGTATACCTGTTTGGTGATCATTATCCGGGATTCCCGGGGGGAAAGCTCGTTGGCCCTGGTTTGCAGCCGTGCGGCGGTATTGAGGAGAAAACCCGAAAGGTTGCCGCTTTCGGTGATAATCAGGGGAATGGAGGTATTGCCCCCGGTAATCCCCGCAGAAATCTTCAGGATAGGCAAAATTCCCGCATCCCCGGTACGGAGGGAGGCATCGCCAAAGTAGTTGATAATGGCAAGGCTGGCGGTAAGGGCGTCGGTGGCGGAGGCGGAAATCAGGACCATCTCGTCCCCCCGTTCCCGCTGGCTTACCGACTGGCACTGGGTGGAAATACGGCGTATCTCGTTGTTGATAGTCCGGTCCAGGGCATGGAGCATGGAGAGATTTTTCCGGGAATCCTGACAGAATTTGGTATACCCATGGATATCCATCATTGAAATATAGAGGTTAGAGA
>NZ_AEEA01000047.1 GCF_000297095.1 Treponema primitia ZAS-1
CTGGACTGCCGCAGAAGCGGCCTTTGAGGGGGTATTAAACCTGGACCCCAGTGACGGACCGGCCCAATTGTTCCTGGAACGGGCGCGGGCCTTCCGGCAAAAACCGCCTGCAGCGGACTGGGACGGGGTGTTTAATTTAAGCGAGAAGTAGGGCCCTACTCCCGTGACAAGCGGTAAAGAAGCAATAGAACTTATAAAGAAAAACCGTTATAATATGGTATTTATGGACCACACGATGCCCAAAATGGACCCCAAAAAAATTTCACTAACCCTGCGTTTTACGCTTTTTTTTATCATCTTTGTGCTTGCCGTAGCCGCGATCATTATTACCGCCTCCGTCCAGCAGATGAAGGACGCCGCAAAAATGACCAGCGCCCGGCTGGGGTTTCCCATTGTAAAGCGGGCCGCCGCGCAGATTGACGGCGACGCCTTCGAAAGGCTCTGTAAAACCCTGGACGCCCGGGACCCTTTCTACGAGGAGACCCGGCTTAAACTTTTGGCGATTAGAGAAGAAACCCAATGTCTCTACCTCTACACCATGGCGCCGAAACGGATGGACGGGGAACGAGGCCGGGGAAAGGGAAAGATATATCAATTCATTGTTGACGGCGGAAATCCGGAGGAGGAAGGGTTTTCCCCCCTTGGCGCCGAAGAAGATACCAGCTCCTATGATATCGCCTTTCAGTTGACCTGGGATACAAAATTGCCCCAGTTCGGAACCCTGGAGATACAGAGCCAGTGGGGCTACACGGTAGGGACCTATATGCCTATCTTAAATTCCGCCGGGGATGTTGTCGGTATTATCGGATGCGATTTTGAAGCGGAATCGATTTTTAAGTCCATTCTGGCCCGGATCAAACAACAGGCTGCCCTTTCTGCGGTCTTAATCCTTCTTGGTTTTTTTATCTATCTATTTTTGCTTAAGGGGGTAACGGCTTATAACCGGAATCTTCTGGAGTTGAGCAGGAAAGCGGAGGCCGCTTCGGAATCGAAAAGTGCATTTCTTGCCAAAACAAGCCATGAGATCCGTACCCCCATGAATGCGATCATCGGCATGGCGGATATTTTACTGCGCCGGGAACTGCCCCGGGAAAGCCATGACGATGTGGAAAGTATTAAAAAGGCGGGGATGAATCTACTCTCCATCATTAATGATATTCTTGATTTTTCAAAAATAGAATCGGGTAAGCTTGATATTGTAAGCAACGATTATACACCGGCCTCGATGATCAATGATTGTATCAACATTATCCGCCCCCGCCTTAAAGACTCCCCTGCTTTATTCACGGCCCAGGTTGACAGCATTCTGCCCCAAACACTTTCAGGCGACGCCACCCGTATCAGGCAGGTGCTTTTGAATCTTCTTTCCAATGCGGTTAAATACACCAAGGAAGGAACCATCACTTTGACGGTTACCGCCCCGCCCCTTCCTGACACTGCGGACTCAGTTTTATTAACCATGATGGTTGCCGACACCGGCCAGGGCATACAGATCGAAGATATGGATAAGCTGTTCGGAGATTTCCAGCAGGTAGACCTTAAGCGGAACCAGGGTATTGAGGGAACCGGCCTGGGGCTTGCCATAAGCCGCAGCCTCTGCCGCCTCATGGGCGGGGATATTACGGTCAGCTCGGTTTACGGTAAAGGCAGTGTTTTTACCGCCGCCATACCCCAGAAGCTTGTGGATGCCGCGCCCATGGCGGAGATAGACCAGCCGGGGAAAAGCCTTGTCCGCTTTACGGCGCCAACCGCAAAAATCCTCATCGTGGATGATATTGTTACCAATTTAAATGTAGCCCAAGGTTTGCTTGCCCCGTATCAAATGGATATCACCACCTGTACCAGCGGGGAAGAGGCGGTCAAGCTGGTTACAGAAAAAGACTACGATCTGATACTCATGGATCACATGATGCCCGGTATAGACGGCATAGAAGCCACTGCATTAATCCGGGCCTGGGAAGGCAAACAGCACCTGCCGGAGGGATCGAAGCATATCCCAATCATAGCTTTGACCGCCAACGCAATTTCCGGCATGAAGGAAATGTTTCTGGAGAAGGGCCTTGACGATTATCTTTCCAAGCCCATCGAAATTTCCAAACTTGACTGGATAATGGCCAAATGGATACCTACGGAAAAACGGATAAGCGTCGAAACAGAAGCTGTTCCAATGGAACCATGCGCTGAAACGGCGCCGGATGTCCCGGACATAAAAATAGACGGGGTGGACACCGCAAAGGGTATAGCCATGACCGGCGGGACCGAAGCCGCCTACCGGAAGGTATTAAGCGCCTTTTATCAGGACGTTTTGGACAGGCTGCCCCTTTTTGCCGTCATTCCTGATCTGTCCTCCCTTTCCCTTTTTACCACCAATGTTCACGCCCTCAAGAGCGCCGCCGCCACCATCGGGGCCGCCACCGTATCCGCGGAAGCTGCGGAACTGGAGGCTGCGGGAAAGTCGGAGGACCTGGCGCGTATTATAATGGGCTTATCGGGATTTTACCGGGACCTCCAAAATCTGGCGGATGGTATAGGCCGGGTCTTGAATGATGATACCCTACAAAATCGGGACGACCCCGTGGGAACGGTTGCCGAATATCTTCCCCGGTTTACGGAGCTCAAGACAGCGCTGGAACAGGAAAATATCGGGACCGTGCACCGCCTCCTTGCGGAATTGGAAGCGGCGCCGCTTGATGGGAAAACCAGAGAGACACTGGCCGCTGTTTCCAACGCAGTTTTAATGAGCGAATTTCAGGAAGCAATTGAAAAGCTGATTGTAATCTGCCGGACATAAGGAAAAAAACAATTGAACAGATCGAATACAAAACAGGTATTTTTATGCACAGTAATGCTTTTGGCGGCCTTATCGGTTTTAAATGCCGAGCCCCGGGGGGCGGGCCCACTGTATATAGACTTAAAAACCTACCCCCTCTATGTAAAATCAGGTTTTTCCTCCGCCGATCTTTTGAGCAGACCCGATGTTTCTTCCGGAACATGGCGGGTAGTGGAAGCTGCCGCCGGCCCGGTGATGATACGGGATTTGGGGCTTCCGGATCTTCCCCGCCGTGTTTTCCTTTCTCCCTTTGGGGTTAAGGAAAGAGAATTTACCGTTCTTGTTCCCTTTAAGCCGGACGACAAAATCCTGACTGCCCTTGAGTCGAATACTATATCGGCGCCGGGTTTGTTTTTGGCCAGTATAGGCGATAACTGGGAGATTTACCTTAACGGTCACCTGGTAAAATCAGAAATGCATCTGAACCCTGCGGGCAATATTATTTTGCACCGCAGTATGCGGTGGGTTTTCTTTCCCCTGGATAAGGCCCTTTTAGTCCCGGGAGAAAATATTTTGGGCTTTAGAATTGTAGGAGACCCAACCTATAAATCCGTGGGGTTCTCCTATTCTTCCCCGTACTATATTGATGAGTATACCCGCATCGCCGATCGGTTTAGCGAATCCCTGACCCTTGCCCTGATTGGGGTGTATTTTTTCATGGGGCTCTATCATTTATTTATGTTTCTTATCCACAAAAAAGAATATTATAATCTGTCCTATGGCCTTTTTTCAGTGGTATTGGGTGTTTATTTCTCAATGCGTACCCATTTTATTTACCGCATTATTTCTAATACGGCTATTATATGGCGGGTAGAATATTTCTGCGTGTTCCTGGCGCTGCCCATTGCGGCTTTTTTCCTGGAAAGTCTTTGCCTGAAAAAAAAACTTATCGCCACCCGGATTTACGGCGTCATTTCCGCCCTGCTTGCGGTGCTCCAACTGCTGTTTTCCCAGGCATTTATGGACGATATTCTAAGGATATGGCAGGCAGTGGTCATACCGGCGGGTATACTTCTTATGGGTTTCTATTTTTGGTATTCCTTTGTAATTGCATACCGGGAGATAAAAGGGCAGTATACTGCCTCAGGGGGGATATCCTTTCCCAGGGCGGCGGCTAAAGTTTTTACCGACACCCCTATCGGCAGCTTGATAATAGGGGGCATGATAGGTATCGGCGCCGGCGTTTTTGATTTAATCGATTCTGCCTTTCTGCATTATGGGATTACCTTGACCCGTTACGGTTTTTTTGTGTTTACCACCGGTGCGGCATTGATCATGGCCCGCCGATTCGCCTCCTTGTACAATCAGCTAAACCTTACCAATAGGGATCTGGAACAGACAACCCAAACCCTGGAAAAACAGATAAAAGCTTTGACAGAAGCTGAACGGGCAACCCAGGCAAAAAGCGCCTTCCTCGCCAATACCAGCCACGAGATCCGCACCCCCATGAACGCTATCCTGGGGATGGCGGAACTGATACTGCGGAAAGATATTCCCCAGGATGTATACGAAGAAGCCCGGAGTATCAAACAGGCGGGATCAAACCTGCTTTCCATCATCAACGATATTCTGGACTTTTCTAAAATTGAATCGGGCAAGCTGGACATTGTGGAGGCCGACTATCAGTTGGGCTCGGTGATTAACGATGTGATCAGCATCATCCGTATCCGACTGAGCGAAAAACCCATACTGTTCACCGTGGATATTGACAGCAAACTGCCCGACCGCCTGGCAGGCGACGAAGTACGGGTGCGGCAGGTGTTGATGAACCTCCTCTCCAATGCGGTCAAGTATACCCAGAAGGGCCATATCATCCTTGCAGTCACCGGTGAGCAGCGGGAAGATCAGATCGTCCTGTCTATTTCGGTTACCGACACCGGCATCGGTATTAAACAGGAAGATATGGGCAAACTGTTCGGAGAGTTCCAGCAATTTGATACCCACCGGAACCAGGGCATTGAGGGAACCGGCCTTGGGCTTGCCATAAGCCGTAACCTCTGCCGCCTCATGGGCGGAGATATTGTGGTGGACAGCGCATACGGAAAGGGCAGCGTCTTTACCGCAACCATACTCCAACTGGTGCGGAGCAGCGAATCCCTGGCGGTGGTTGAGAACCCTGAGACAAAAGCGGCGCTGCTCTATGAAAGCCGGAGGGAATACGCCGATTCGATTGTCTATTCGATAAAGAATCTGGGACTCCCTGTAACAGCCGCCGGGGATATGGAGCAGCTTAGCCGGGAACTGAGGGCTTGTTCACTCCCCGGGAAGAAAGGGTATGCCTTTGCATTTGTATGCGCCGAGGCAGTAGAGACGGCGCAATCCATTATACAGGAATTATCCCTGCCCACAAAACTGGTACTCCTGGCAGCGCTCCAGGAAATATCCTCCTTCAAAAATATTCCCATTATCAGCATGCCCGCCTATGCCCTATCCATTGCCAATGTGATTAACGAAAAAACAGATACTCCCTATCATAAGGAAACCGTTGTACGCTTCATCGCCCCTGAGGCCCGGCTCCTCATCGTTGATGATATTGTTACTAACCTGAATGTAGCCAAGGGCCTCCTGAGTTTATATCAGACCGATATCACCACTGTAACAAGCGGAAAGGAAGCAATAGAACTGATAAAGAATAACCGCTATGATATGGTGCTGATGGACCATATGATGCCCGAAATGGACGGCATTGAAACGACTGCGGCAATCCGGGCTCTGGAAGGCGATTATTTTAAAAACCTTCCTATCATCGTCCTTACCGCAAATGCGGTAACCGGGATGAGGGAGATGTTTCTGCAAAAGGGCTTTAATGACTACTTCTCCAAGCCTATTGAGATATCCAAACTTGACGGGATGATGGCTAAATGGATACCCCCTGAAAAGCAGATAAAACCAAAGCCCGGAACCGATTCTGAACGAATCATGGAAACGACGGGTATAAAAATTGACGGGGTGGATACCGCCAGAGGCCTGGCCATGACCGGCGGGACTGAGGCGGGGTACCGAAAGGTGCTGGCCTCCTTCCGTAATGATGCCCTGGAACGGCTGCCCTTACTGGAACGTGTTCCCAATGAGCAGGAAATTTCCCTTTTTACCACCAGTGTACATGCCCTCAAGAGCGCCGCCGCCACCATCGGCGCCGCCGGAGTATCAGAGGAAGCCGCAGAACTGGAGGCGGCAGGAAAGGCGGGGGATCTGACCCGTATCGAAGAAGGGCTTCCCCCGTTCTACTGGAATCTAAAAGACCTGTCGGAACAGATAGGGCAGGTTCTGAACAAGGAAGAGTCCGCCGGGGCTGGTTCTATTGGACTTGGGTCTGAAGAAAGCAAGCGCTATCTGCCCTTGTTTGAAGAACTCGCCGAAGCCCTGAAACAGGAAGAGATTGGAACCATCCACCGCCTCCTTGTGGAACTGGAGGCGGCGCCATTTGACGGGAAAACACGGGAAGCCCTGGCGGCGGTTTCCAACGCAGTGTTAATGAGCGAGTTTCAAGAAGCAATCGAAAAGTTAGCGGCAATGCGCCAAACATAAAAAAGGACAGCCGGGACTTATCCACAGCATTCTTACGGAACTTGAAAATGCATTG